>CAYSVE010000044.1:0-12847 GCA_964434365.1 uncultured Anaerolineaceae bacterium
TACGCCGAAGTGTGGCGCGCGATGGCTGCGGGCCTCAACGAGGCGGAAATCCGTGAGTTGCAGACCATCGTCTGCGAGGGTGTGAACAACGCCGGGGGGGTCGGCGGTGGCTTTGATGTGAGTTTCGGTGGCCGCGACGCCGCACCGGGCATCATGGTCATCGATGCCCAAACCGGCCAGCGCACCGAGGGAACGTTCTTCCCACGGAGGGAGCGCACCCCGCAACCGTCGCTGGAGCTTGTGCTCATCGAGTACGAGCGCGCGACCTTCAACCGGCCCAACAATGCCCGCCTCAGCGAGGACGGTCAGCGGCTCGCGTTCCTCACGGGCGAGGGCTTCATCCAGGTGTGGCGTTTGAACCGCCCGTACCAATCGCTCGCGGATGAGATCACCGCCACGCGCGAGGCGATTCGCGCGCTTACGCCGACGGCACAAATTCTGCGGCTACAACCGACGGTCACGCCGACGTTCGAGGCCCTGGGTGGGCCGCGCCCCACCATTACGCCGACGATAACGCCGACGAGTCCACCGCTGACGAATGCGCTCTACGATCTGGTCAACCGGTACATCGTGCAGGATTTCTGCGAGGTAGACGCGCCGCTCTACACCCTCGAAAACCCGCCGCCAAACTGGAACCCGACCGGTCGGCTGTTCATCAACGCTGGGGGCTTGTGGCTGTACGACTTCGCTGCAAAAACCTATCTACCGAACGACACCATCCCCCGACCCGACAGCGGCAATCGTACCCTCTCGCCCGATGAAAATTGGGTACTCATCCGCACCGATGTCAGCGTTGCCGTTTCCCGGCCCGATGGCACCGATGTGCGCGAGTTGTACGACCAGACGGCCATTCCGTTTTTGCCGTCCAGCGTCACATGGAACGGGTTGAACACACTCGTGCTTCAGGTCGACCAATACGACGACCGTAACCGGCTCCGCACGTTCACCGAGGCTTACGACCCGGTGACAGACACGCTTTCCGAGCGCTTCCGCCCGACGGAGCGGGGTGTTTCGGTGAACGACCTGCCTACGGAAATCGTCACGCAGCAGCCGAACAACGGCCCGTGGTTCATGGTTCGTACACCGCTGCGGCTGGGTAACGGCACCGGCTACAGGTACTACATGCTTTACGATGACGCCGACCCGGACGAGGTGACGTACTTCCTGCGCCTCGATTCGCCAGGAGCCAACAATAGCCTGTCGGATCTCCGCTGGAACCCGCAGGGCACGCAGTTGTTCTATCGCCTGACGACCGAAGACGGCCCGATGTGGTTTATCTTCGATACCGTTACCGCCGAACATCGCGTCTTCGGCGAGTCGCTACCTGCTGGTACCCTCAGCCGCGATTGGCGCTACCGTGCCGCGTGGTTCAGCCTCGGCGGCGAAGCGCGCGCGGAACGCCTCGAAGCGGGGTTGCCGCTGCCCAAGCTGCAAATCTACGACACCGAAACTGGCCTCACACGGCGCTATTGCATCCCGCAGACGAGCAACTTCAATGTGAATGCCGACCTGAAGTGGTCGCCGGACAATCGCTATCTCATCTTCCGCACGACGTTGCCGACGGACCAGCAACTTCAGTCCGAAGCCCTGGAACGCGAGTTGCCGACGCCCACACCGCGCGTCACGCCAGACCCGGTAACCATCCGTGGCGAAAGCTATCTCATCACGCAGGAGCTAAGCCGTACCCTCGTACTCGATACCGAAACCGGTGCGGTGACCGTTATCGGCCTGGACCTTGGGGAGGTCATCACATGGACCGAGTAGGAACCACATTACACACCTGTAGGGACGCGCTTCTGCGCGTCCGCCACAAACACCAAACCGATGACGGGGCAAACATGCAAGTCGGTAGGGGCACGCGCGTGTGGACACAGCCCTTCGCGGTGGCGATGGTGCGCCCGAAATTAACCCATACCTGGGCCGTGCTTCTCATCATGATGTTTGCACTGCTGCCGACCTTGGCGTTTGCCCAGGAAACCGACGACGCCGAAAACGCCCTTGCCGACGGTGAAATTTACCCCGGCATTCAAGACACTGGGGTGTACGTCACCACGCAGGACTTTCTGTCCTTCCGCAGTGGCCCGAACACCGCCTTCGAGCGCCTCGACGTGATTGCGCCAGAGACGACGCTCCCGGCTATCGGGCGCACCGCCGATACCCGGTGGGTGCAGGTTGTCTACGGCGAGGACATTGGCTGGGTAGCGGTGCGTTTCGTCGTCTACAGCGGCGATGTCGTGCAGCTTCCCGTCGACGGCATCAACCCGCTGCCGTTCATTCGGCGCGCCGGGGCGGTCGGCTTTCTCACGCGTGATACGCCCATCTACAGCCGCGAAATCACGCCAGAGGATCAAGTGGGTGTGTTGCCCGCCGGTACCCGCGTCGAGTTCACCGGGCGCCTGGGTAGTGGCGGCTTCTTCCGGCTGCAAATTTTGCACGAGGGGCAGTTGTACTGGGTCGGCGCGTGGAACGTCCGCGTGACGGATGGCGAGTACCGCCGCCTGTTCGATACCGCCTATCTGTTCCCGTACGGGCGTCTGCTTGGCGCGCTCGATGCCGATGTGAGCCGCAGTATCAGCATGCTGGACAGTATGTCCTTCCGCTGGTCGAGCGTGGCAACCGGCGAGGGGGCAAGCTGCGAGCGCATACCCGGCCCGGTGAGCCGCACGCTCGTCGATGGCGATGTAAGTGCCGAGCCGATTTTCTCACCGGCAGTTATCGCGCTAGACGAGGCCAATGTGAGCATCAACGCGTCGATTGCCGCCTTCGAGGATGCGTGCGGGCGCGGGGGCGTCACCCAGGCGGAACTCGTCGCCATGTCCGATGAGCTGGCCGAGGCCCGCCGCAATCTAACAGTTGCGCGCGCGCTGCTCGGTCCGTTGCGCCTGCGCAACCCGCTGCTCAGCATCGTCGATGACACGTCATCGCTCACATCGACGGGCGGCTTCTAACGGAGATCTAGCACAAAAACCGTGTGGGGGCGAGGGACGCGTAGACACTGTCCTACGCCATGCCTCGCCCGAGAACGAACACAAACGAACTTATCGATCACTGAGGAGACACACCAACATGAAGAAGTACACCCTGTTCACACTTATCGCCATGCTGTTGCTCAGCGCGATTCCGCTGCTGGCCCAGGACGAAGCCGCCGAAGAAGAAGAGCCGCCGGAGTGCCCGGCCTTCGAAGACAGCAGCGCCGACGTGCGCCGCAGCTACTACATGGGTGAGGGCACGGCTTTCATCGATGCCGGGCAGACCTCCCGCGCCATCGAGAGCTTTACTTGCATTGTCGAACTCATCGACCCCAGCTATGCCCCGGCTTACATCGAGCGCGCGGCGGCTTACACCAATCGTCGGCTCTACGAAGACGCCATCGAGGACTTCACCGCGCTCATCGACCTCGGTGAGCGCACCGTCGTGGCCTATAACAACCGGGGCATCGTCCATGTGGCGATGAACGAGTACGAACTCGCCCTTGCCGACTTCGACTCCGCTCTCGGCATCGACGCGAGCTACGTGCCGAGCCTGAATAACCGGGGCGTGCTGCTCGCCTTCGATGGCCAATACGACGAAGCCCTCGCGACCTTCGACCGGGTCGTCGCCGCGACTGACGTAAGCGAAGCCCTCGAAGCGCTGCGCGATGAGGAACGCGACCGCGAGGAAAACCCGATTCCCGACTACACCCGCGCCGAAGCCCAGGCTTATGCCCTGATGGGTGTCGTCCGCAGCGCGCAGGCCCTCGACAGCTACGAGGACTACCTCACACTCGTGGGCGGTGGGGCCGATGGCCGCATTCAAAGCGCCGCCGGTGCCCTCGAAAGCCGCTTCACCTTCGAACTGCGCCTCGACGACGGGACGTGGTTGCTCAGCGGTAGCTTCGACGCCGAAGAAGAAGCGACGGAATAACCCGATGATTCGGATCAAACCGAAACTGGTAGGGGCGAGGGCGCGTAGACACAGCCCTTCGCCATGCCTTGCCCGCATGCGCGTACCCAGTTCAAGCGTGAGGTTGTGCTTCACCCAACGTAGTGGATGTAGCATGCTACGTCCCTACGCAGGTATTCTGCTAATGCTTGTGAGCCTACTGGCCGTTGGTGCGCCCGCAGCAGCCCAGCTCGAATTCGAGTGCGAAGAACCCGACGTGCCAAACGTCGCCGCCTCGTACTACATTGGCCTGGGGGATGTCTACTTCGGCCAGCAGGATTACACCAACGCCATCGCAGCCTACACCTGCGGCCTCGAAGCCTTCCCAAATCAGGCCGAGCTATATGTCGGGCGCGGTTTCGCCTATAGCTTGCAACGCAGCTACGAACTCGCCCTCGCGGACTACGAACGCGCCCTGGAAATCGCACCTACGATGGTGAGTGCGTACAACAACCGTGGCGTGATGTACATCAACCAGGGTAACTTCGGCCTTGCTGTGACCGATTTCACACTCGCGCTCAGCTTCGCGCCAGAAAACGTGCAGGTACTCAACAATCGGGGCATCGCCTACGCCGCCGAAGGCCGCTACGAACTTGCTTTGGAGGACCTGAACCTCGCTATCGAACTCGACCCCGAATTCGTGAGCGCGCACGCCGCGTTAGGGGCAGTGTATAGTGCCCTGGCCGCCATCAGCTTTCAGGAATATCGGCAGCGCGCAGGCGAAGGCCTGTTCGTGTTGCCGCGCCGCCAACCCGTGGACATCCTCGGTGCCGTCGAACCCGATGGGCAAATTCGGGAGTTCGAGGTGTGGCTGCCGTTCTTGACGCCGTCGCAATAGGGGGATGCCCATGTTACGCAAACTGCTCCCCCTCCTGTTGCTCGCCTTGCTGCTGCCATCGAGTGCGAGCGCGCAGCAGGGTATTATACGGATCGGGAATTTCAGCGGGGCCACGGACGTCGCGCCGTTGAACCCCTTGCTGTGCAGCAACGCTGCCTGCCGCTTCATCACAGACCGGCTCTATCCGACGCTCCTCCGCACCGATCATGAAAACGGTGTGCTGGCCGCCTCCGATGGCGACGATTTCGCCGCTGTGGCTGGGTGGGAGGTCGAAGGGGATACCTACATCTACCAGCTCCGCGACGACCTCACCTGGAGCGATGGTACGCCCCTCACCGCCTACGATGTGTTCTACACCATGCGGGCGATACGCGCCGGGCCGGGGCAGTCGCCCAACGGTGTCACCCTCGGCAGAATCGACAGTGTGCGCGTGCTTGATGCCACCACCATCGCCGTCACCTACGACGAAGGCGTCGACTGCCGCGCGTTAGGCTGGACCAACATTCCGCTGGTACCGGCGCACGTGTATCGGCCCGGTTGGCAAAATGAAGTTACCACCTTCTTCGACAGTGGCGGCACCTACGCCGAATGGGAAGAGGCCGAGGAGGAACTCGCCAACCCCTACGCCGAATTGCGCAACAACGCGCAAAACGACTTCCCGACCGTCACCGCCGGGTACTACGTCATGGACGAAATTCGTCCGACTGAGTACGTCCGCCTACGCCACATCAACGGCGCGCAGGCCATCGAACTCATCGACTTCAACGACCCGCGCGACGAAATTCAGCGCTTCTTGGCTGGCGAACTCACCTACATCATCAACCCACCGCGCAACCGCTGGGATGACATCATCAACGCGCCCGATGTGCAGATTTACCGTTACCCCGGCACTGTCTGGGAGGCCGTCATCTTCAACGTTGCCGACCCCGACGAACCGGCCTATCGCTTCGATGACGACGGTGAGCCGATTCTCTTCGATGAGGAGGGCGAACCCGTCGTGCAGGGCAATCACCCGATCTTCGGTGACCCACGCGTCCGCGAGGCGTTCCAGCTTGCACTCGATGTCCCCGAAATCATCGATACCGCCGTGCTGGGCTACGCGCAGCAAACCCCGGCAGATATGCTGCCGCAGAGTTGGGCGTACGATGACAACATCGCGCTGCCCGAGTACAACCTCACCGAAGCCAACCGTCTACTCACCGAGGCTGGGTGGCGCTACACGCAAAGCCGGGGCACACGCCAGTGCGTGACGTGCCTCTACGCCGAGGAAGGGGACGCACTCACGATCACGCTGCTGTTTAGCGACTTTGCGCCGCGTCGGCGTGTGGCAGCAACACTCATCCGCGAGCACCTGGCACGCGCCGGATTCGCGGTCAATGTGCAGGAAGGCAGCATCAGCGCCGCGCAAGACCAACGCTTCGATGCGTACTTTATCGGGTGGAGCGAGAACAACCCGCCAAGCCCCGACCACACCGCACTGTTCGGCACCGAGGCCGATAACCCCAACGGGCTGAACATCGGCTCCTACAGCAACGAGCGCGTCGACGAACTACTGGCGCAAGCGCTTTCGATGCCCGGCTGTGCCGTCGAAGACCGCGCACCCATCTATGCGGAGCTACAGGCAGAATTACAGGCCGATTACCCGTACGCCTGGTTGTACGTCGCCGACGAAATGATCGCCGTACGCGGTGGGGTGCAGAACTTTGCACCCGCGCCGAACGCGCCGCTCGCCAACATCCACGAATGGGTCATCACGGAGTAGACGACGATGCGAACACGAATTGGAGTCCTGTTGGCGGTGCTGGGTCTGGCGGCGATAGCCGCCGGTACGGGCACCGCCCAGGACGACGCCCCACCGACTATCGAAATCCAGCCAGTGCCCACCGGCACACCGACCATGCTGCCGACCCCCATGCCCGAGGCCACCACTGACGCCGAGGGTATCGAAGCGACCGCAGAGGGCACCGCCGAAGCAACATCCGAAGCGGTAGAGGCAACACCCACTGCTACAATCGATGCCACACCGACGCTCGCGCAAACGCTCGTCGTGCTGCCACCAAACCCGCAACGCGGGCAGGCTACCTTCGAGAGCACCTTCATTCGGGCCGCGCCATCGTTCGATAGCGAACCGATCGCATCGGTTTTCATCGATGACTATCTCGAAGTCGTCGGGCGCAACCTCGATTCCACCTGGTACGAGGTTCAACGGCCCAACCGCATGAACAGCATCGGTTGGATCAACCGCGAGTCCATGACGGACATTGCCGACCCGGAATCCGTCCCCGTGACGGACTTTACCACCGGCCTCACCGGCGACGCGCCGGTCGACCCTGCCAATCCCGGCGTCGGTGTGTGGATTGTCGAAGGTGTCGCGCTCCGCACGCTGCCCGATCGCCTCCAGGGCGAGCGGATACTCAACATTCCGCCGAGCGTCGTCGCGCAGGCCTTCGAGCGCTTCGACGGGCAGGCGTGGCTCCGTGTGAACTACCTTGGCAACGAGGGGTGGATCATCGGTTTTACCACCCGCGAGCGCCCCGAGGTCGCGGCCCTGCCGGAGAACACGACCATCCTTGCCATCCCGGCAAGTGTCAACGTCGAGGTGATTCCGCCGGAAGTGCAGCGTGCGCAGGTGCAACGCCTGCGCGAGTTCACGCAGTATCACCTTGGCATCAGCGATGACCTTGCGGGGTTCTGGTTTATGGTACAAAACGGCGATGTGATGCCATGTGACCCGCCAGCAAGCGTACTCGAATACGCCTATAGTGGCCGCGATGTGCGCGAACTGCCAGAAACCGACCGCCTCGCGCCGCGGGTCAACGATGGTATCGACTACCTGAATGCGTCCATTGGTACGCTGCAACAGTGCGGTATCATCGACCCGTCGGACGTGGTGCGCGCGCGAAACAACGCCATCAACGCCCGCGTCATCTTCGAGGCGACGCTACCCGTCCTCGACGACGTCGAGCGCCTCATTCGGCCATAGTAAAACGGGCGGGGGCAGGTCCCTCGCCCACCACGCGCTATATTACTTGCGGTGCTGCGCGACCATCGCCAGCATTTGTTCCAACGTGTCCATGTTGGCGACGGTCAGGTGCGCGTCGGGGATGCGCACGCCCGCACGCTCTTCGATGAAAAGCCCCACCTGCGTCAGCGAAAACGAGTCGATGAGGCCGCCCGTGATGAGCGGCTCGTCGTCTTCCAGCGGGTACGTAGGGTCACGGACGATTTCCGTCAGGATGAATGTGCGCAGGTCGGCCTTTAATTGCATTCGGCTTGCTCCAGACGGAACTGCTGCACCTCACCACAGGTGAGCGGACGTGCATAACGATTCTCTGCTGCCCACGCCACGAGTTGCGACAGGGGTAGTGTTTGCCAGTGGTAAATGTGGCTTTGACCGTCGGCAGCGTACGCCGAGAGACCATCGCTACTGAATACGACCGTGTTCACCGCCGCCTCATCCTGCGGGCTATCGAAACGTCGCACTTCCTCACCCGTCGCGATGTCCCATAGGCGCAGCGAGTTATCGGTCGCCGGGCCGAAGGGGTTCCCCGCCGCCGAGAGTAACCCCGCAGGTCCAAACTTCACCGAGAGCACGGTATCCTCGTGCCCGGCCAGCCGCCGAATTGCGGTGCCGTCCGCGAGGTTCCACAGGCCGATAGTCGTATCCTGCGAGGCCGTCGCAACCGTGTTACTTTGCACTGCGATGTCGGTAATGCTGAAGCTGTGCGCCTGCACCCGGTACTGTTCCTCGCCGGTATCTGCATCGAAGCTGATGAGCACCCCGTTGCCGAGGCCCACAAGAAGCTGTTCGCCATCTGGCGAATACGCCACAGCCGACGCCGCCTCACTGCTGTCGAGTGGAACCAGCAGTTCCGACCCGTCTGCCGTGTCGGAAATCCGCACACTGCCGTCCTGCGACGCCGATGCCAGCCGTGTCGAATCTGGGTTGAGCGCAATATCGGAGACGGCACGGTCGTGGCCCACGAACTCCGTCACCGATGCGCCTGTTTGCACATCCCACATAAAGATAGAGCCGTTCTGCGCCCCGGTGAACACATGCCGCCCATCGCTATGATACGCCACCGCGAAGATGCTTGTGTTCAACAGCGTGAAGCGTTGCACGACTTCGTTCGTCACAGTATCCCACAGGGCCAGGCTTCCGAACGCACCCCCGCTGAGCAGGTAGCGGCCATCCGGGCTAAGCGCCAAATCATTGACGCCCGCCTCAGTGCTGCCTGTATCCTCGAAGTCGCCCAGCAGCAAATCACCGTCGAGGCTCCACAGCCGCACCGTTCCATCCGCCGAGGCGGTAAGTGCGCGGTTGTCGCGCGTTGCGATGCTGAGGATGCGGTCGGTGTGCCCGCGCAAAACCCGTACCGGTTCGTCACCGTTGACGCGCCACTCGCGCAGCAGGCCATCCTGCCCACCGCTCAGCAGCAATTCGTCGGAGCCGAAGCCAACGCTCCAAACACCATTGTTCGGCGTATTGAACTCTCGCAAAATGCTGCCGGAGGCGGTATTCCACAGCACGAGGCTGCCATTTTGTGCCCCGCTGAGCAGTTGCTCACCCATGGTGTCGATTGCGAGTGCGCGCACCGGGGCCTCGTGGCCGATGAAGCGACCGAGCAGCCGCCCCGTATTCAGGTTCCAATGTGCGATGGTGCCGTCTACCGACGCACTATATAACTGCGCATTCACCGGGTGTTGCACCAAGCGTGTGATGGCGCTCGTGTGGGCAGGGCTGTCTTCGCTGGTTTGCAGGCGACGGAGTTCGTCGCCGCTTTCGGCGTCGTAGATGATGATCTCGCCGTTTTGCAAGCCCACCGTCGCAAACGGATTATCCAACGAGACAGCCTGCACGGCGTTGCTACCCTCGGTCACCTCGGGGCGTATCGTGCGCACGGTTGCTGCGGTATCCGTCGAGAAAATCACGGCGCGGCCATCCTGCGTGCCTGCGATGCCGAAACGACCCGCCGGACCCACATCCACCGCGTTGATGGTGGTATCGTCCAGGCTCAGCGCTTGCACTTCGGTGCCAGCCGCTGCATCCCAAATGATGACCCGCCCATCGTCGGAGGCGGTGATAATCAAACGGCCATCGGGGCTAAACCACGCCTGATTCACCTCATCGGTGTGGTTGGCAAGTCGCAGAATCGTGGCTGGGGTGTGGGCCGCTTCGAACAGGGCGTTGTGCGCGAGTGTCGGCGGGTTGTCGATGCGGGTCGCGAGCAATGCCAATTGGTTGGCGAGGTCGGTATCGTTGCTCTGTAGTGCGAGCTTGGCATTCACCGCCAGCGCGATGCTCTGGGCTTCGTCGCGCGTGCGTTCGGCGATGCGCGCGCTGTCGCGGGCGATGTTGCGCTGCGCCACGGCGAAAAACGTGAGGCCAACGGCACCCAAAAGCATCGTCACCAACACGATGACGAGCTGTTGTAACCGTCGCCGACTGCGCTTTTCCAATTCGGCCTCGCGGGCTTCTTGTGCAGCCTGCCGCGCGAGTGCCTCCTCGCGTTGTTGCACGCTCTGTCGCAGGTAGCGAACTTCGTCCGCGCTCAGTTGAATATCGGTTTCGGCAGCCCACACCTCGAACTGTTCGAGTTGGCTACCGGTTGCGAGGTAGCTCGGGTCGGCCTGCGCTTTTTGCCAGTCGTGCGATGCCGTCGCCAACCGCCGCTGCATCCGAAGGTCTTCGCGGCTGGTGTTCAGCCAATCGCGCAGTTGGTTCCACTGCCGAATGAGCGCCTCGTGCGCCACCTCGACAGTCGGCTCGCGGGTGGCTGGGTCGCGGTCGAGCGTTAGCAGGCGATAGCGGCTGAACAAATCGATGGCCGCTTCCATCGCAGTATCTTCACCCGTTAGCGAAAGCAGCTCGCTGCGCACCGCCCGCCGACGGGTATCCTCGGTGCCTTCGCCCAGCGTAACCAACCGCAAAAACAACTGCCGCGTCGCATCCTGGCCTTCGTCATCTAGCCGAATGTAGAGTTCATCGGCCCGGCGGGCCAGTGCCCCCAGCGCCCCGCCGATTTGCGTGTAAGCGCTCACCGTTAGTTGCCGACCCTCGCGCCGCTCGAACAACTCCGTTAGCGCATATTGGAGGAGCGGCAACGCACCGGGTTGCTCGCCCACATCGTTGACGATGGCCTGCACCAGGCCGGGTTCCAACGTGAGTCCGGCGCGCTCTGCCGGGCCTGTGATCGCAAGTTCTAGTTCCTCGTTGTTCAGCGGCAGCACGATTTCGGTATTACGACGGAACAACGCCCCAAACCGTGGGTACATCAGCGGGCGGTCGTAGAAGTCCGCGCGCAGCGTCACCACGATGTGCAGGCGTCCGCTGGGTTGGGTGGTCGCCTCAAGGATCATATTCAGAAGATGTTCGCGGTCGGCCTCGTTTTCGACGAAGGTAAACACCTCCTCGAACTGGTCGATGAACAGCAGCAGGTCCACGCCGGGTGGTAGCACTTCCTCCGCCGCTTTGATGAGGCCATCGGGGCCACTTTGTAGCACAGCCAACAGCCCATCGACCGGCTGCATGGCGACACGCAGCAGCGAGCTTTCCAATTCTTCGAGTGGGAACGCGCCGGGGAACATCTCCACCACAAACCACTCATCGGAGTGGGGGAGTACGCCTTTCCGCACTGCCGGTAGCAGACCCGCCTTCACCGCGCTCGACTTGCCACTCCCACTCGGCCCCACCACGCCCAGAAAACGATCTGGCCCCTTGCTCAGGTGCTCGATGAGTTGGTCTAACAGGGTCTCGCGCCCGAAGAAGTCGCTGGCATCGGCCTCCTGGAAGGCGCGCAAGCCCTTGAACGGATTCTCGACATCGGCGATTTCCACCGAGAAGTGCAACGTCTCGCGCGGCACCTGTGTGATAGCCCCGGATGTAAAGTTTGGCACGCGGTCGCGCGCGCCCACGACCGTTGCTTCGTCGTCGTGATATGCGAGGGTTTGCCGCACATTCGCGACAAACGTCTGAATACTGTCGAAGCGTGCGTTTGGGTCTTTTGCTGTCGCCAGCCAGATCAATTCATCCAGCGAACTCGGCAGGTCCATACGATACTCGCGCAGCGACGGCAGCGGCTCTTGCAGGTGCTTCATGATGAGTGAGGTTACGCTGTGGCCGTGGAAGGGGTGAAAGCCAGTCAGCATCTCGTACAGCATTACGCCGAGGCTGTACTGGTCGGCTGTTGGGGTCACTTCTTCGCTACGAATTTGCTCTGGCGGTGAGTACGCCGGAGACCCCACCAGCGCGTGTTCGGCAACGGTGCGTGATGGGTCGCCGGAGAGGATTTTCGCGATGCCGAAGTCGGCAAGGTAGGCATTCTGGTCGTCGTCGAGGAGGATGTTGTCTGGTTTGAGGTCGCGGTGGACCACATTGTTGCGGTGCGCCACCGTCAGCGCAGAGCCGACCTGTTCCAGCATCAGCAGGGCAGTCGCGACGTTGAGCGGCTGGTTGTCTTCCAATAAGCGGCGGATGCTCCCGCCGCGCAGCCAGCGCATCACGAAGTAAGCGCCGTCGGGTTCGCGCCAGTAGTCGTACAACGGCACGATGTGGAAGTGCTCTAGCCGGGCAACGACCTGCGCCTCTGCTTCGAAGCGGCGAATAAAATCGGGTTGGTTGGCGTACTCGGGTAAAATAATTTTCACGGCGACATCGCGGCCCACACTCGGCTGGAAGGCGCGATACACCACCCCAAAACCGCCTTCACCTAGTGGTTCGCGTAGCTCGTACCCCTTAACGACCTTGCCGCGAAATTGCTCTATATTCTGGCTCACAACAACCCCTTACCTCAGCGACATACGCCTATTATGGAAGGGGAGTGCCTCCGTTGCAACCGCGATGGATTTACGCGCCTACACGACGTACATCCGCACTGCAATGAAGTGCAGCGCGCTACCCGCCATTACGAACAGATGCCATATCTCGTGGTGCCCAAAGTGGATGTGGAAGTTCGGCTTGCGTATTGCGAAGATCACCGCGCCGAATGTGTACGAAATGCCGCCGCCAGCAATTAGCCACAGCACATTCGCGGGTACCCCCGCGCGGATAATCGCCGGGAGGAAGACCACGACCACCCAGCCAATCGC
>CAYSVE010000044.1:12857-16188 GCA_964434365.1 uncultured Anaerolineaceae bacterium
CGCATCAACATAATCTGAGCGGAACAGCGCCGGAGCGCCGACGATGGCAATCCAGCCCATCGCCACATAAAACAGCGTGGAAATGTGCCCATACATGTTGAAGCCCAGCTTCAGCACCGCACCGATGATTGCCAGCCCCCACACGATGCCCAGCAGGCTCCAGCGCCAGCCGCCTTCGAGCATCCCATAGGCGAAGGGTGTGTACGTCCCGGCGATGAGCAGGTAAATGGCCGCGTGGTCGAACTGGTTGAGCCGGTACAAAATCTCTTTGCGCCCGTTGTACAAATGCATGATGCCACTTGCCATGTACAGCGTAATCATGCTGAGGCCGTACACGATGAATACGATTACCTTAGGAATGTCCTGGTGGACCAGTGTCACCAGCCAGATGGTGCCCACCAGCGCCAGCAACGCACCGAAGAGGTGCGTCAGGCCGTTCACTGGCTCGCGAAAGGCAGCGAATAGGCGTGCAATTCGGGATTTGTGCGTGTGGGTGTTCATAACGTTTCGTCCTCCTCGGCAGGTGGAGCAAGCAAAAAGTCCTCATGAAGTTCGCCGCGCCAGTATTCGCTGTCGTGCATCAAATACGTTTGCATCAGCTTGGCTGCCCGGCGACTATCTTTCTGGCGGGCGGCAGCGCACAAATCCGCCCAGAACTGGCGTGCATCGGCGCGCTTTTCCTCGCGCTGATAATAGACAAACGCCAGTCGATGGTAAAAGTCGGCAAAACTGTTGAAGATAAGCCCATAGACCATATTCCCGCAATGATCGATCAGCGCGCGATGAAGCTGCCACATGGCCTGGGTGGCGCTTTCGGGCCGGTCGTCCAAATTCCCGAACAACATCAACAGCTCCACAAGGCGGTTGGCCTCGGCCTCCACCGCATGGAAGGTGTAGTCGTAGGCGAGCAGGCTCCACATTTGCAGCAGGTCTGGCACGAAGTTCATCGGCTGGCCCTCATCGAAGCTGAGCAAATCGATGAGCACGTTCAGGTTGCCATCGCGCAGGTAGTCGCTCACACGGCTGGCGCGCCCCTGGCTAATCTCCATCCATCCGTCGTGGCTCATCCGCTGCATCGCCTCGCGCAGCGCAGGCCGCGCCACACCGAGCTGCTTGCTCAATGGGCGCTCGCCGGGGAGTTCGGTGCCGGGGGGGTAGGTGCCGCCGAGTATCTGCTCGATGAGCAAACGCTGTGCGCGGTCTACCGCTTTCTCTTCGTTCGCCATGTGTCTCCACTGGTCTTACCAGTTTGTTGAACTACCATAGCACTGGTCTTACCAGTTGTCAACAACCTGGATTGCGTCCGTTCACAGCGCCGTCGTACCGATGCCCGCCATAAACGCCTCGCGATACGCCGCCTCGCTGTTCAGCATCCCACTGATGTGCCACGTCTTGAATACCTGGCTGTGTTCGCGGGTGCCGCGCATAGCCTCGCAGAAGTGCCGCCCACGCACATGCACCGCCACCCCCAACGGCGACAGCCCCTCGACGATGTGTTGCGCAATTTGGTCGGTAAAGCGCTCCTGTAGCTGCGGACGCCGCATCAGCGTTTTTACGAGTTGTGTTAGGTTGCCCAGGCCAATAATGTGCTCGCCCGTCACATAGGCCAGGTCCACCGTCCCGAAGAACGGCAAAAAGTGGTGCTCGCACATGCTGTGGAACGTCACCGACGACAGCATCACAAGCTGCCCACGCTCGCGTTCGCTGGCCGGGTAGCGATCCCGCTCGAAGAGCGCAGCCGGGTCTTCGTGTATGCCGCCGAACACCTCGGCGTACATCTCCGCGACCATCGCCGCTGTTTCGTCGGCGCTCGTCGTCCCCAGGTGCGGTTCGATTTCTAGTTCGTCGATCATCGTACGGATGGTATCGGTCAGCATGGTTATCCTCTTGTCAATTTAGCTTAAATGTTCTATATTGGGGTCATCTGCCAGCATATTGTGCCAGGAAGTGCCATGACTATCTACTTTTATAGTACGCAGGGCGAATACGGTTGCTTCTCGAACTTTTCGCGCCACGGCTTTCAACTCGATGGCGCGTATTGGCGAACCAGCGAACATTACTTCCAGGCGCAGAAGTTCCACGGCACCGAACACGAGGCCGCCGTCCGCGCGTGCCGCACCCCGAAAGATGCCGCCAACATGGGCCGCCGTCGTGATCTACCACTTCGCGCCGATTGGGAAGATGTCAAAGATGATGTGATGCGCCGTGCCGTGCTCGCCAAGTTCGAGGCACACGCCGACATCCGCGCGGTGTTGCTGGGCACTGGCGATGAGGAACTCGTCGAAAATGCGCCGGGGGATAAATACTGGGGCATCGGCAAGGACGGCACCGGGAAGAATATGCTCGGTATCATCCTTATGGAGACGCGCAACAAACTGCGCCAGAATCAAAAAACCGCCCCATAGTGGGGCGGACCGATTGTGTATGTGCTAGGATGATTTGTGGCTTTCCAGCACCAGCGGGAGGAAGATTGCCAAGACCAGGGCGATGATCATGACGGTGGTGAAGATCGTTGCCAGCGTTGCCATGAGGGTGTCTCCCGTATACATTTTTTGTTACTTTCAAAATATCATGAAAATTGTAATCTTTGCCCCCCAGAAATTAGGGGTCCACAGCGAAACATGAAGTAAAACACATGGAAGACGCCGAGGCTCCTGCAAGGTTTGTCGCCTGTCAGTGATTGTTTTGGGGGGGAAGGGAGCAAGATTTAGGCTACACCGCCTCCCATGTGTGCAATAAGCCTACGCTGGCGCGTGGCATCTGTAATCACCCAGTAGACCACAAGCCACACCAGTTGTTTGACCTATATTCATGTCGATGCAAAGGACAACAATGACGAAACAAGCGCAAATGCAGCAAATCGAAGAAGAAGTAACCAACCTAACCGAATCCCCATTGTACGACTACCGCACCGAGAACGGCTATCTGCCCGTCATCGGCGAGGGTAGCCTCGATGCGAAAATTGTGTTCATCGGCGAGGCACCCGGCGCAAAAGAGGCCGAGACCGGGCGACCCTTCTGCGGGGCCAGTGGCAAAGTGCTCGACGAACTGCTCGCCAGCATCGGGTTGGACCGCCATGCCGTGTATATCACCAACGTGGTGAAGGACCGCCCACCGAACAATCGTGACCCCCACAAAAAAGAGATCAAGCTATATACACCGTTTCTCGCACGCCAGCTAGAAATTATCCAGCCCGCAGTGATCGCAACCCTGGGGCGCTTTTCGATGGAATTTGTGTTGACCCTGTACGACGCGCCGGAGAAGACACGAAAAATCAGCGAGTTACATGGGAAGGTGCTCGAAGTGGGAGAGTTGAAGGTGTTGCCGCTGT
>CAYSVE010000045.1:0-16113 GCA_964434365.1 uncultured Anaerolineaceae bacterium
GCAGGTCGCGCTTGATGCGCTCGAGGTAGGCGGCGAAGTCCTGGTAGTAGTCGGGCTTATCCACCTTGCGTTCGGTTTCCATCGCGAGCAAGTCCTTCACGGCCTGGCCGACGTTTTCCTTCGGCTCGATGAACAGCCGCAGCGAGCCACCGTGGATATCGGTGCGCTGGACGTCGTTGAGGTACAGGTTGTGGCTACGGAAGAGTTTGTCGAGCGCGGTCACCGAGAAGTAGCACAGGTGTTGGTGATAAATGGTGTCGAACTCACCGTGGTCGACAAGGTCGACGACGTAGGGGGCCTCGATAACGGCGACACCGTCTTCCTTCAACAGGGTGGCGATGCCATCGACGAAGCCGTTGAGGTCGGCGACATGGGCGAGCACGTTGTTCGCGAGGAACACATCGGCTTGCAGGCCCTCTTCGTCGCGAAGCTTGCGGGCAAGCTGTGCCCCGAAGAACTCGCAGCGCGAGTTGACGCCCTTTTCGTTGGCGACATCCACCTGCCCCTGGGCCGGGTCGATGCCCAACACGGGGATACCAGCGTCTACAAAGGTCTTTAGCATGTAGCCGTCGTTGCTGGCGGCTTCGATGACCATGCTATCGCTGGTGAGGCCGCGCGCCTTTATGATGGCGGTGGCGCTATCGGCGAAGTGCTTCATGAGCCGGGGCGAGACGGACGAATAGTACGGGTAGTCTCGCTGGAACAGGACTTCCGGCTCCACGGTTTCCAAAATTTGGCCGAGCGAGCACACCGAGCACACGGCCAGCGTAAGCGGCACCATGTACTCGTGGTTGCCGAGCGTGTCGTCGGTGAGCAGGGCGTCGGCCAGGGGCGTTTCGCCGAACTGTATGAGATTGACGAGGTTGGGGGAGCCGCAGGCGCGGCACCCCGTAATCACCTCGTAGATATCTTGGTTATGTGTAATCACGTCGTTAGTCACCAGCTACAGGTTCTTCGGAACCAACCCAACGCAGTTCGTTGCTGACCTTGCCAGCATCCATCAATTCCTCAAGGTGCTTAATGCGCTTGAACTTCGGCCCTTCGAAGCCGTCGAGGTCGAGGCCAATTTGCTTGTAGGTTTCGTACAGTTCCACGGCACCCCGGCGGGCGGTCCACTGCGGCTTGAAGCCCGGCAGTTGGCGCGCGGCCTTGTTGCAGTCTACGCGGTAGTTGCGCTTATCGGGGCCGCCGTTCGGGTCGTACTCGATGACGCAGTTCGGCACGACGTCGGCGACGATGTCGGCGATGTCGCGGACCTGGTAGTTTTCGGTCGTTTGGCCGATGTTGAACACCTCGTTGTGGATGGCTTCGCGCGGGGCCTTAAGCACAGCGACAAAGGCACGGGAGATGTCCTCGATGTGGACGATGGGCCGCCACGGGGTGCCGTCACTTTTAATGAAGACCTTGCCCGTGGTGAAGGCCCACGCCACGAGGTTGTTCAGCACGAGGTCGAAGCGCAGGCGGGGCGACACGCCGTAGGCAGTCGCGTTGCGCAAAAACGTCGGCGAGAACTTGTCGTCGGCCATGGGCATCACGTCGTGCTCTACGTTGACCTTGCTTTGGCCGTACGGCGTGACCGGGTTGAGGTCGCCGTTTTCGTCGATGAAGTTGTCGCCAGCCGCACCGTAGTTGCTGCACGAGGACGAGAACACGTAGCGGCTCACCCCGGCTTCTTTGGCGAGTTCGGCAAGGCGCACGCTGGCGCGGTGGTTGATCTCGAACGTGAGGTCCGGGTTCAGGTTGCCGAGCGGGTCGTTGGAGAGGCCCGCGAGGTGCAGCACGGCATCGAAGGCCTGCACGTCTTCGGCGGTGACGTCGCGCACGTCCTTGATGATTTCGGGGATGTCGGCGATGCCGTCACCGAAGGTGGACCCACGGAACAGGTCGCTGTCGAGGCCGACGACGTCGAAGCCCTCTTTGAGGAGCAGCGGGGTGAGGACGGTGCCGATGTACCCCTTGTGACCGGTTAACAGTACGCGCATCGTGCTTATTCCTCCCAGATCTTCCATGGCGGGTTGCCGTTGTCCCACATACCTTGCAGGCGGCGCTTGTCGCGCAGCGTGTCCATACACTGCCAGAAGTCTTCGTGGCGATAGGCCATCAGTTGGCCGTCTGCGGCCAGGCCTTCGAGCGGTTCCTTCTCGAACTGCGTGTGGTCGCCTTCGATGTAGTCGAACACGCCGGGTTCCATCACGAAGAAGGCACCGTTGATCCAACCTTCACTGGTCTGCGGCTTCTCGGTGAAGCTGGAGACGTTATCGCCCTGGAACTCCAGGTGGCCAAAGCGGGCCGGGGGACGCACGGCGGTGAGGGTCACGAGCTTGCCGTGGCTCTTGTGGAACTCCAGCAGCTTGTTGAGGTCGACGTTGCTCACGCCGTCACCCCAGGTCATGAAGAAGCGCTCGTTGCCGAAGTAGGGCGCAAGGCGCTTGATGCGGCCACCGGTGTTGGTGTACAGGCCGGTGTTCACGAGTTCCACAGTCCAGTCGCGCTTGTCTGGGTGGTCGTGGTAGGTGACCTCGCCCCGGTGCGGGCGCACGGTCATGTCGGAGTGGAGTTCGTTGTACTCCTTCATATACTGTTTGATGACTTCACCCTTGTAGCCGAGGGCGACGACAAATTCGTTGTGGCCGAAGCAGCTATACTGCATCATAATGTGCCACATGATGGGCTTCCCGCCGATTTCGACCATCGGCTTTGGGCGTACGTCTGTTTCTTCGGCAAGGCGGGTACCCATACCGCCAGCGAGAATGCCTACCTTCATATACTCTATCCTCCGTAGTTTTGCTTTACAGTAATTTTATCAGCAAGTTGCTGATGGATTTTCGATTGTTGGTCGCCTAACGCCCTACCGATGGGGCGGTGCTGCGCGATTCCACAGGATGGGCCGGGCCACTTTCGTCGGGCCGGGGCCATGTGTAGGCGTAGCGGAAGCCGATGAAATCGACGACCCATGTGAAGATGATGGGGGCGATGATGGCTGCGCTGATGCCGCCGACCACATGAACCCAGGTGTTGGTGATGCCCAGGAAGCTGGCGAGCACGATGCGGAAGCCTGCGCCCGCCAGCACGTGCAGCAGGTATACTTCCATGGACATAGTGCCCAGGTAACGAACGACCGTGGCCAGTTCGTAGCGGGCCAACAATGCCGAGATGGTGAGCACCATCGTGAGGCCCATCGCTGCGGCGAACGATTGCAGCGGTGCCAGGGCCGACTGCGGCCCGGCGACGACGAACGGCACCCACAGCGCGAAGCTGCCGAGCATCAGCAGTAGCAAGTTGCGCGTGCTGGTATGTTCGTAGAAGTCGCGGATTTGCTGGCTAAACACGAGGCCCACCCCGAAGAACACCGAGAACTCCATCGTTTTGTCGATGACTTTGAGCACTTCGATATTTAGGACGTGCCGGGGATACTGCCCGATGATGAACAGCACAACCGTGATGCCCAAAAACCACACGTTCGCGATGTTCGCCTTGCGCATGGCGGCGTAGCCCAACAACAGCCAGAAGAAGACATAGAGGAACCAGTAGTGCAGCACCGGTTCGTAGAGCAACCCCACCAGCGAGTTCGCCGAAAGCGAGACGCCGCTGTTGGTGTTGGCGACGAGCGTGCCGACAGCCAACGAAATGATGGACCACACAAAATATGGATACGCGATTGTCCGCAGTTTATCTGCGCCAAAGGCGCGATAGGTGCGTTTATCGACCGACCGTGCGATGAATAGCCCACCCGCAAAGAAGAAGATGGGCATGTTGAAGCTGAAGTTCGTCCACGAAATACCCAGGAAGACCAGCCATTCCCGGTCGGCCAGCCCCGCCCCGGCTATCCCATTGATGACGTGCAGAGCAACCACAAAGAAGATACCGATCCCTTTGGCGTAGTCGACCCAGGTTACACGTTTTTTAGTCGGGGTAGTGGTAGTGTTCACGCAACACCTCTTTGATGACTGACGCTGAAATTAAGCAACCGCACTAAGCTGTGGTCTTCGTGGGGGCCGGGCCAATGCCGTACTCGGCGAGTACGCCCCTCCAGCGCTTCGGCTGCACGACGTAATTCACGAGCACACCCGTGGCCCCGAGGCGCTCACCCGGCGTCATACGCGACGTCATTGCGGCGCGCGTGTAGCCCTTGAAGCACAGCCAACGCGGGAAGCTGTGGTGCTTTTTGGCGAGCGGGTTGTTCCACTTTTCGCGGGCCTTGGCCGTGCTCAACGTGCCAGACTGGCTGGGGTGACGGCGGTTGTGGAAGAGTTTCTCTGGCACCTGGTAGAACGGCCCCTGGACGATCATTTCGGCGAGGAGCACCTTATCGGTCCCATAGAAGCTCTCTTGGAGTTTGGTGTTTTTAAGCGCGCTTACGCGCATGAGGCCGAAAATTTCGTGGCACCAGTGGGTGTCGATGATGATGCTGCGGAAACGCTCGTCGACCTGCTTGCTATCCAGCTTACGGGTGATGGGGTCGGTGCCGACACGGACCTCGTTGCCCTGGCTATCCTGCTTGCGCTCGTTGACGCTGTTGGTTTCGATGACCTCGCCAGCGCGGTCGATAATTTGCACGCGGCTGTGTGCAAGCACGGCGCTGGGGTCGGCATCGAGGGCGGCGACGCACTTTTCAAGGTAAGTTGGGTCGTGGGTGTCGTCGTGGGCAGCCCACTTAAAATATTGGCCACGTGCGTGGTCGAAGGTGCGGTTGTAATTGCGCGACGCACCGATATTTTGTTCGTTGAGGAAGTAACGCACACGATCATCTTTTGCCGCATAGGCTTCGCAGATTTCGCGGGTGCGGTCTGGCGATTGATTGTCGCAAATAATGAGTTCGAAATCGGTGAAGGTCTGGTTCAGCAGCGAGTCGATCGCCGCTTCGATGTAGTCTTCACCCTTATAGACCGGCATGCCGATACTTACTTTGGGGGTGCTCATGGTTGTTGTAGTCGCCTCCTGCCATGCAGCACGAACTCCGAACCGCATAGCTTCTTTTTCATCTCTATCACCTACACTTCGCTACGATAAAGGGGGTACTTTGCTGTGAGACTATCAATTCTGGGGTTGTTTACGTTTGGTTTGCGCGTCATCCCATGAAAGTTTAGCGGTATCGGCCCGGTCGATAACGCCCAAACTTACAAAGGCCTGTAAGGTTGCGGCACTAACCTAACGATAGGTCCAGCGAAAATTACAGATTCCGTGTGAATTGGCGTAAAGCTGGCGATTGGTTAACAATATATTGGAACCTGAAAGAAATTTGTACTTGCGACCTATAATCGACCGACATTGTACTAACGTGCAGGAGGCTGCAACCCAATGCAAAAAAAACTTATCCTCACAGTCGCTTTGTTTTTCATCGCGGTAGTTATCTCTGGGGCGCTCATCCCCATCCAAACCTCTTATGCCGTTTACCTCCAGGATATGCCAAACCTGGACGGTACAAAGATTTACTTCACCGAGGCCAATCGTGAAGCCAGCCGCTTCGACCGTACCCCCAGCGGGCTATCGCGCTTTGCGGGGCTGCTGGTCGCACAGGGTGCCGAAACCGCTACCCTGGAGTGGCAGGATGACTTCCCGACCGACGCCGATATGGTGGTGGTGGCTGGCCCCTTAGATGAACTGAGCGGGAACCAGGTATCGCGCTTGTGGGTGTATGTGCGCGACGGCGGCAATGCCCTTGTCCTCGCCGATGGCCTGGGCATCGCCTTCGACGGCACCGTGTTCGGCTCCGCGCGCGTGTTCACACAGGGGCGTGGCGGCTTCTTCGATGTGTATGGGCCAGAGTATGGTGTGCGCCCGCAGGAGGGCGTCGTCGGCATCGACGCACCGCTGGCGCGCAGTCTTCAAGGTGATGAGAGTGGGGAAATCCCACCGGCTGACGAAGATGCACCGCCGATTCTGGTCAACTTCTCCACCTCGAACGTCAACGAGGATCACCCGATTATGGCTGGGCTGGAAGGGCCGTTCGGCTTTTCTGGCGCGCGCCCCATCACCATCGATGGCTCGGCACCGGGCGTGAACGCCGTGCCGCTCATCTTCAGCAACTCCAACTTCTATGCAGAGGTAGACTACGACGACACCATCAACGACGGCATCGCCGAGTATAACGTCGGGCGCGATGTGAGCCGTGGCCCGCTGCCGCTGGCCGCGGCTGTTGAGATCGAAGCGACCGGTGGGCGGATGGTGCTCATTGGTGATCGTGACATCGCAACCAACGGGAGTGGCCTGCTTACGGCCCCGGCGTACACGGCAGCACTGGTCTTCCCAGAGAACGCACGCTTCCTGCTGCAAGCCTCGGCGTGGGCCTTGGGCCGCGAAGATGCCATCGAGGCGGTGGGCGATGTTTCCTTCCCGACGCCGGGTGCCACCGCGACCCCAACCGCTGTCCCCACCCTGGTCCCGGATGACGGGCAATAGGCGATGTTGCGACCATGGTTAATCGCCTGCCTGCTGCTCTTCGGGGTGGTGGGGCAGGTTTACCCGCAAACGGGCGATCCACCAACCGTCGGCTTTGTGACCGATAACCGGCTGCGCACAAGCTCGCTGGCCGATGTGGGGCCAGATGGCCTTAGCGCCCTGGGGCAGGTCTTCTTCAACCTGGGTGCGAATGTCGTGCCGATCGGCCTCGATGAGCCGATTCCGCCGGAGGTGAATGTGGTGGTGTTGGTTCGGCCTCAGCGGCGCTTAAGCCGGGTGGAGATGGCCCACCTCACGGCCCATATCTCGGCGGGGGGGCATTTGCTGGCAGCCGTAGACCCCGGCTACTCTTTGGTGGAAGGCGAGCGCCCGCGCGACAGCCTTACGCCGATTCTGGCGCAGGAATTCGGGTTGGTGTTGCGCGAGGGGTTACTCATCGAGCCGTGGTTCTCGGTCGAAACGCTCGGGATCGAAGATTTGGCGGTGGCACAGTTGGCCTTCACCCCACAAGCCGACGCGTCACATCCCATCATCGATGTGGTGGCCCGCTACGACCTGCCTGTGGTCGGTTGGGCCGCACGGCCACTATACGCCGAGCCTTTCGGCCCGGGCACCACTGGCGGCGCGCTGTTCTACGCAGAGCGCCCCTACGCCGAAACGGCGGGTAATCTCTTCGATCCCGAAACGCCCGATCCGTTGGAGTACAACATCGAGGCAGACCCGGCGGGGCGGTTGCTCATCGGCGGGTACGGGGTTAACGAAGCAACCGGCGCGCGGCTGGTTCTGCTGGGCGATGGCGAAATCGTGCAGAACGACTTCGGGCTGGGCCGCTTCGGGTTGTCGAATCGCCCGCTCTTCTTTGGAAACACCCTGCTCGCAGAACGTGCTGCGGCGTGGCTGTTGGGCATCCCCGCCGAAGACCTGCCGCCCCTGCCAGACGGTTACACCTGGCTGAGCATCGATGGTGATGGTGAGGATTGGCGCGAGGGGGCGTACGATCTGCGGCCTGCCGAACCCAACACGCAGCCCATCTACGACGTGGTGCAGGTCGGGGCGCTCTTCAATGACTTTTACACCTACATTTTAGTGGAAGCCGCCGCTCCGCTGGACCCCACCCCGGTGGTGGAGGTGGAATTCACGGTGGCGTCGCAGGTGATGACGCTTACCCTGGCCAACGGTGGCGTCACTATGACCAACCAGGACGGCGAGCAGCAAATCGTACCCGATGCGGCTTATGCCATCGCTGACGCCATCGAGATGCGGTTGCCGCTACGCGTGACGGGACAAACACCGGACCTCACGCGCATCTGCCTTATCGGGGAGGGGGCAGCGGTGGATGCCTCGCGCGAGTGCGTCGAAACACCGCCTACTGTGCTCATCGTCGAAGAATTGGACCCTGTACCCATGCGAAACTACAGCGGTCCGTCGGGGAGTGTGCGTACTGTCGCCGACATCAACCTGCGCAGTGGGCCAGACCTGGCCTTTTCACCGCTGGGGCAGCTCTCGAACAACACGCCGCTTGCCGTCCTCGGCATCGACCCATCGGGTGCGTGGGTGAAAGTGCAAAATGCGCGCTACGAGGGGTGGTTGGCAACTTTCCTCATACAAACAAACACCGATCTCGCCGAGTTGCCGGTGCTCAGCGAATAGCCAAAAGGCCCCGCCTCAAGGGGCCTTGATCTACGCATCTTGGTGCACCACTGCCCCAGATTAGTCACATTTAATGTCATTTTTAAGTGAACTTCAGGCCTGGCTTTGCTACGGCTTATGCGTGATGCCTATCTTTTGGGTTGTTGCAAGTTTACCAATTTCATAAGGTTCAGGAGCTTCAAAACGATGCGTAAGTTTTTAACGATTGCTCTCGCAGCCCTCGCTGTGATGGCCTTCAGCGTTCCGGCGCTGGCCCAGGAAGATACCATTGCTGACATCGTCGTTGCTTCTGCTGGTGCCGATGAACCCGAATTTAGTACCCTTCTGACCGCCGTACAGGCCGCCGACCCGGCTGTCCTCGAAGCCCTTAGCAATGCCGACGCTGAACTGACCGTGTTCGCGCCGACTGACGCCGCATTCGCTGCGCTGGCCGAGGCCCTGGGCGAAGAAGCGTTCGGCGCAGTTCTCGCCGATACCGAAGCCCTCACTGGCATTTTACTGTTTCACGTCATCGAAGGTGCCGTGATGTCGGCAGATGTTGTGGGCCTGCTGGAAGCTAACGGTGGGGCGTTCGGTGTGCCGTCGCTCAACGGTCAGTATATCGATATCGCGATGGACGACATGGGCATCACCATCGATGGTGCTGGCCTGAACATGGAAATGCTGGACATCGAAGCTGCTAACGGCGTCATTCACGTCATCGACGCGGTGATGCTGCCCGAGAGCCGCACAGTGGCCGAAATCGTCGTGGAGAGCGCCGAAGCTGAAGCGCCGGAATTCGCCACGCTGTTGACGGCGGTTGGCGCTGCCGACCCGGCTGTGCTGGAAACGCTCAGTGACCCCGACGCCACGCTGACCGTCTTCGCGCCCACCGATGCGGCCTTCGCTGCGGCTGCCGAGGCCCTGGGCGAAGAGGCCTTCAATGGTCTGCTGGCAGACACCGAAGCGCTGACGAACGTGTTGCTCTACCATGTGCTGACGGACACCGTCTACAGCGGTGACGTGGCCGCCCTCCTCGAAGGTGACATGATGGAGGAGGACATGGAAGAAATGGGCGAAGAGTCTGAAGAGATGATGGAAGAGGATATGATGATGGGTGTTGAGGTGGAGATGGCGAACGGCGCGACCGCCGCTGTCGAGGGCACCGACATGGGCATCACCATTGCGGGTGCCACCATCGTTATGACGGACATCGACGCTGCGAACGGTGTCATCCACGTCATCGATGCAGTAATGCTGCCGCCCACGGAGTAAATCGGCATACACTGTGCATTACCTGCCGGGCCGGGGTGTTCTCCCCGTGCCCGGTTTTTTATTGCGCTGCAAGGTGGGGCGCTTCCAGCAGGCACCACTCGCCGTACAACGTTGCCCGCGCACGGATTGCGTCCGCGGTCGCGCATGCCACCGGGCCGATGAGGACTGCATCCGCGCGGCCTGTCGCCAGGTAGGCCAGGGGGGCCTCCTGGCCCAACGAGTAGAACGTCGTCTGCCGGTTCAGGATAACGTGCTCGATTTGCCCCACCAGCCGGTTGTCGCGCTCGGCGAGGGGTTCCATCGCCACGACGATTGGCCCAAGTTCGCGTAACCGATCATCCATCGCCGCGAGGAACGGAAACCGTTGCCATTGCCACAACGGCCCAAACTCACCAGCGAGGAGCGGTTGCAACCGCTCGGTACGGTTTTCGAATTGTGCAACGACATGCGCCTGCTGAAAAATCGCCACGACCAGGATGGGTAGGAGCACAACGAACGCAAAACGCCGCTTGCTGAACACCCAGGGCAGCATCGCCGCAGATAACAACGCCATCACGAGCGGCATGTATCGCATACGCCAGTGGCTGTAAGGCGCAATAGATGAGAACAACACCCACCACGACACACCCACGGCGATGATGAGACCAGTAAACAGCGCGCGTTTACCCCACCACCGCGCCGCGATGAGCGCACCGACTGCCGCCACGAACGACGCCGCGAGCATGACGAACCCGATAACACCGTAGCCCATACGGCTGCCGCCGCGGTGCGTGTTCGTCACGAAGTTCGTCGTGAAGTTGGGCGGGGCCTCCAAATCGGGTTCGATGCGCTGAAAAGCCGCCAGAAAAGTTTCGAAGACCGCGCTGTTCTTCCAGAAAGTACCGCCACCGGGCAGCGTGTACCAGTCGAAACTGATGTAGAGATAGCGAAAGAAGTTGGCCCGGCCATCGTAGAGCGCGTCACGATACGCCTCCGAAAAAATCCCAGAGGCCGCATCCACGCTCTGGCTCGTAATCGGGTTACCGAAGTCCAGGGTGTTCAGCGCGTAGTTGTACATGCCCAGCGTCACAAAGCCGAGCAGCACCCATGCAAACAGCACGACCAACAGCCGCAGCGCCAACCCCGACCCCCACCGCCACACCGCCACGACGATCAGCGCGATTGCCATCCCCGGCAGCGCAAAGAAAACCGTGTACTTTGTGCCGAGCATCAGGCCGAAAGCCGCACCTGCCCAGGCCCCACCCTGCCGTTGCAGCAAATGGTGTAGCGCAAACGCCAAAAACGCCACGACCGTCGCCGCCGTAACCGCATCGATTTGGTCGGTGGCCGCTTGCCGCACGATCTGCGGGAAAGTTAGAAAAAGCAGGGCGGCAAACAGGCTAGCGGCGCGGTTGTGCTCGCAGGCCCGGGCCAATGCCACGATGCCAGCACATGTCACCAACGTGGCGATGAATTGCGATGCAAAGTAAAGGGTATACGTACCCTCATAAACCCCAAAGAGCCACATTTGAATAAACGCCGGATTCGGCGGAAAGTCGATGAGCCGCGCATCGGGGTGGTAGAAGTGCCGCGCCGTACCGTTCACGCTCCAGTAGTGCGCACGCAGTAGGTGATACCGTGCCCCGTCGAGGGTGAGGGTGGGCAACACCCAGGCCAGCAGGCCATTGAGTGCGGTGAGCGCAAGCACGACGACCCCGAACCCACTCAGGAGGCGGTGCCGCAACAGCCAGCGAACGTCGTATCGAAAAGGCTGTAGCAGGGGCGGGCGGCCACGCCAAAACCAGAGGCTCACACTCAGTGCAAACATAACGATGTGCACGACGGTGAAACCTGCCATTCCGATCAAGCGCAACTCCGACAGGATTTGGCTCGCGATCACGATTTGCCCATAGCAGGCTACCCACAGCGCCAGCACATTGAGGGTGGTACGCTCGAATGGGAAGGCCGCTACCCCCACGACCGATGTTGCTAGTAAAAGGAGTAGGGCGAGCAACAAAACCATACAGCATCTCCAAGCGAATGAGGGTATCTATGTTTACCCACAAAGGTCATTAAGCACACAATCGTGCGAGCTTAGTGCGCCCCTGAGTGACGTCAAAGCGCCGGTTACTTTGGGCCTGCTGGGCGATCACCGTCGAACGATTGCTGGGGGCGCTACAACCGGGCAACTGGGCGGTTCAGGTGGCGATTGTGAGGCGCTGGGGCAAATCGGTGATGCGCGAGCGGTGCCCGCCCTCGAACAAACAACGCATCGTAGAGGCCGACCCGCGCGTACAGGCGCGGGCGCGGGCGGCACGCAAGGCGATAGTGGGGCGGTGAGCGCACCAGCACCGCATGCAAATCGATCCGCTCGGGGGTAGCGCGGGGGGCGGTCGGCCTGCCGCTTATGGCAGTTAGCGATACGGGTTCGGCACTCGCACGTTGATGAGTTCCGCCAGCATACCGATAACCGCGACCTGAATCCCTGTGGTGAAGATTACCAGGGTGGTGACATCGGCGACACGCCCGAACAGAGCGAGGCTGCCCACCGCCCACACCAACGAGAACAATAGCAGCATGCCACTCAGCGGCAAAAAGACCTTCAAGGGCGCGAAGTACAACCCCATCCGGATGATGAGTTGCACGAAGTTCAGCGTATCGCGGATCGGTTTGATCTTCGAGCGGCCTTTGCGCGGCAGGTAGTCGATGGGTTCGTAGACGACGTGGTAGCCGTTCGTCAGCAGGCCCAGCGTAATCGTCGTCGTGAACGAAAAGGTGTTCGGCAACAGGCCGAAGAAGCGCAGGCACACGTCACGATCGAACAACCGCAACCCCGAGTTGATGTCTGGGATGTGCTGCCCGGCCACCACGATCGCCAAGTGGCGGATGGCCCACTTCGCAGGTTGCCGCACCAATGGGATAGCGACGTTCTCGCCGGTGCGCGCACCCACCAACATATCGCACCCCTCAGCTTGTAACTTTGCATAGAAGGCTGGGATGCGCTCGTTGGGGTAGGTGCCATCGGCATCGGTAATGCAGATGTGGGTGTGTTTCGCGGCACGGATGCCGGTTTTTAGCGCCGCGCCGTATCCCCGATTGACCTGGTGCTCGATAAGATGAATATCGGCCAAATCGGCGAGCATTGCGCCCGTGTTGTCCTTCGAGCCATCGTTGACGACGATAATCTCATAGTCGAAGTCGGCGCTTTGCATCATCGCGGTGAGTTGCTGCATCACGCCGCCGATGCCCTTTTCTTCGTTGTAAGCGGGGATAACAATCGAAAGCCCGGGTGTTTGTGTGTTCGTCATTGGCCTATTTCACACGGAGGATTGGATAAACAAGGTGACAGTATACCATCGTTGCCCCACGGCGATGCCGTGGCATGGCGTGTGCAAGTGCCCAACTTCATGATTCGAGATAGGCGGTGGCGTCGGCGAGCCACGCCGCGGTGAACGGGTTATCGAGGTAGGTATGGAGTTCACGCAGGTCGTCGATGAGGCGTTGTGCGAGGTGCGCCCCGACTTCCGGCGGCAGGGCCGCGTAGTTACGACTGTTGACCTGCGCTTCGAGGGCGGCCTGCTCGAAAATGTAACCTTCGGGGGCCAACCCGAGGAATGCGAATACACGACGCAGCAGCGCCTCGGGTTCATTGCGTATTTCTTCGTTGAACGCAACGAAAATCTGGTCATCGCTGTAGAACTGCCGCCATGTCGCCAGGTTACGCATGTACATCGAATGCGCCAGTGAAGCCTCAGCGTTGAGGTAGGCATATAACTCTGGGTCGCTTATATCGTCGAGTTTCATCGCCTTTGTTTTGAAGTGCATCGCAGCCTGCGACCAAATCCGTTCGATGGGGTTACGCAGAATGTAAATCAGCTTGGTGTGTGGCAGCAGGGCGTGCACTTTAGCCACCCGTTCCTGTGGAAGCAGCGCGTATTCGGGCGTCGTTTCGCCGGTGACTTTTCCATTGGTGCTGGGGAAGAGCGACACATACCACCCATCGGTGCGGACCATCCCCATGAAGCGGGCCAACCACCGGTAATCTCCACGACGATTCACGACGCGCCGGAGGGTTTTTGTTCGCCACGCGCGCGTCCAGTAGGCCAGCACGGGGGAATCGAACTGCGTGACAAACCCCGGCAACTGAGGATAGGTACGGTCGAAGTAGTGGATTTCTTTGGTGGGGGGCAGCCACACATCCGGGTGATCGTTAAGCTGCACATGCAGCCAGGTGGTTCCCCCCTTCTGCGCGCCGATAACGATGAAGTCAGGGCCATTTTGCTCGCTCATCCCGGTTAGCTCCTCAGCTAGTTGTGGGTTCTGCCGACAAGACTATCGAATATTGCCTCGGACGCACACCACGGCCCCCTTACGCCACGCTGAGATCGCGCATCGTTTTGTCGAGGTAGGCGGCATCGTAGTCATCGAAGCTTGCGCGCATCGTGCTGAGTGCCTCGCGGTAGGTCGGTTCATCGATGAGGCCCTGGACGTGCTTGCTGATCGTCTCTGCGCTATCGCTCTCGCGGTCACCGACGATCCCCAGCCCGTGGTATTCGACGCGCGCCGCGTTACCGGGTTGGTCGATACCCGCAAACGGATAGACCAGCATCGGCACGCCATAGTCGATGCACTCGTAAACGCTGCTGGTGCCCCCGTGGATAATCGCACAGTCGGTATGTGCGAGGACGCGCATTTGCGGCACCCAATCGAAGAGGTAAACGTTGGCCGGGGGCGCTTGCACAATCGCTTCGGCTTTGTGGCGATCGCCCAACCCGATGACGATATCCCATGTTGGGTTCAACGCTGCTGCGGCGATGAGCCGTTGCAGAAACTGACGATCGTTGCGTTTGACGTAGGTTCCAAAGGTACAGTAGATGAGGGTGCGGCCCTCACGGTCGCGCTTCTCGAATAATGCCGCCAGGGTGGCCTCGGCGCTCGCGTCGAAGCTCGGATGCACTTCCGCCCGGTCGCGTTGGATCATCGGGCCGAGGTATCGAGCGGTTTTGTAGGGAATGTGTGGAAAATCGAATGACTGCGCGTGGAGCATCAAAACTGGGATGTTGCGGAAAACGATAGGACGCAGCCAATGGAAGATGTCGAATTCGCGCTGATGCGGAAATCCCTTCGACTCGGCATAGAGGCGTAACCGCTTGAGCTTGGTCATCCCCCTAGTGCGCACCCACTCGCGCCCGAGCTTCCACAAAACTTCGCTCCAGTTGCGCACCCAAGCCCATTCGATTGCCGGTTGGAAGCCGCCCCCGTTTTTGGTAGGGGCCATGAGGTAATGGGTGGGCGGAACACCGGGCCGTTTGAACAAACCGATGAAAATCGAAAGCGACGCCACCGGCACATGTTGCCCCCAGGCTGCGATGGTATACGTCGGCAGGTCGACATCGATTAGCACGAGGGACGGTTGCAACTCGTCGAGAAGCGCGATGAATGGCCCTTCCTGCTGTCGATATTTTTTCAGTGCCGGGTTATCGCCCGGTTGGGCGGTTGGTTCCTGGTGGGGTAGTGGGGCAAGGTGACGAAAGGTGACCCCGTTGGCCTCGGCAACAGCCTGGTAGTCTGTCGAACAGGCGATGACCACCTGGTGACCTGCCGACTCTAGGCGCCTGGCTAGCTCGAAGCTGGCGTTGCGAATACTCACGTAGCGGGCAATGACGATCAAAATCTTTTGCAAATAACGTTTTCCTTAGTCTCATCGCGAACGTTGCGCTACCCGCCGCATCGCGGCCTGCTAGGGCGCAATTATTGCCGGATGCCACCGAAAAATACAAGCCGAGCGTTGAACTCGCGGCTTGATGTTTCGGCGTTGAGGTGCATGATAGACAGTTGAAGCGGAGGCCTGTCGATGGGTACATCCCTCCACACACAATGCGTATCGCCTACTAGCCGAGACCGAGCACAACCCTATGACAGCATACCACCATTTGCAGAAAGACGTTATCCACCCCGGCCTGTGCAGCGCCTGCGGAACGTGCATTGCGCTCAGCAATAACCGGCTCACACTCGTCGAAAAACCGGACGGCCCGGTGCCGGTTGCCATCGATGGCGACCCGGACCTGCCCGAGCTAGCCTACGACGCCTGCCCCGGCAAAGGCCTCGACTACCCGACACTGAACCGCCACACATTTGGGGACGTGCCCGAAAACTGGCTCACGGGCGTCATCAAGCAGTTCTACATCGGTTATGCCGCCGACGAAGGCATTCGCCGCAACGGCGCGAGCGGCGGCGTCATCACACAGACGGTGCTTTACCTGCTGGAAGAGGGCAAAATCGACGGGGCGGTGATGGTGCGGCAGGGGGGGCCACGCCCGACCGATGCCGAGGCCATCATCGCGACGACGCGTGAGGAGGTACTCTCGTGCGCGCAGAGCGTGTATCGCCCGGTGCCGGTGAACACCGCGCTCAGAGCGCTGGAAGGCTTCGAAGGCAAGGTGGCTTACGTCGGCCTACCGGAGCACGTCGCGAGTTTGCGGGCGCTGCAAAAAGCCGGGTACGGCCCGGCCCTCGCGTGTGACTATGTACTCGGCCCTTACACCGGTACGAACATGGTCTTCGAGGCGGTGCGTAGCTACCTGCGCAGCAACGGTGTCACCGACATCGCTGAGGTGACGGAACTCAAATGGCGCGCGGGGGAGTGGCCCGGCTACATGCAAATCACGCTGCGCGATGGCCGCGTGCTGAAGGCGTCTAAGTTCTACTATAACTATCTCATCCCGTTCTACGTCACGCGGACGACGCTCTTCAGCGTGGACTTCACCAACGAACTCACGGACATCTCGGTGGGCGATGCGTGGTCGCCCAAATACGAGGCGCAGGGCGAAG
>CAYSVE010000046.1:0-16055 GCA_964434365.1 uncultured Anaerolineaceae bacterium
GTCGGTCGGCCCCACTGCGGATGCTCTTGCGCGGCGCACCGTTGTCGTCACCAGCCTGCCGCTTAACCGGCATGCCGCGCATTTCGGCATAGAAGTCCTGGTCGTAGCTGCGTGTTTTGATGACGACGGGCATCGGCACCGCGTGGCCCATGACGATCGCCTGTTGTTTGGTATCCAGGCGGGCGAGCACCTCGCGTAGGCTCTGCGCCCCGCTAATGCCGGTGAGGACCGCGTTCACGTCGCGTTCGTTGTCTAGTAGCGCCGTGACGCGCGTACCAATTTGGCTGAGTACTTCTTCGTCGATACCGCTGGGCCGCTGGTCGACGACGAGCAAGGTCACCTTGTATTTGCGCAACTCGCGCGCGATGATGCCGAAAATCGTCTGGCTGGCAATTTTCGGGTCGAGGAATTTGTGAGCCTCCTCGATGGTGATCATCAGTTGCGGTGGCTCTAGCGCCGGGTCGCCGAGGGCTTTCTCGACCTTTTCGATGTAGATTTGGTGAATGCGGCGCGTGATGTAGTTCGCCACGAACATGTACGCCTCTAGCGAGTTGCCGTAGCGCCCGAACTCCAGCACCACACTACGACGTTCTTCCACCAATTTGTTGATGATGAGCGACACACTATCGTCGATAGCTTCATCTGGCGTGAGGAAACCCCACCGTTCGAAACGCCCAAGACGCCGCACCAGCGCGCTGAGCGTCCCGCTGGCGATGGTCGTGTTCTCCTCGATGTCCAGCGCATCGTCGACGGACATATGCAGCGCACGGAATACCCAGCTTTCGCCCCAGCGCTTGTGGAGTGTGTATGCCCCGTCGATCATCGCGTCGGTGAAGCCCATCGTCTCGCGCAGCATCGCGATGTCCTCTGGCACGATGTCGCGGTAGCTGATAAGCACATCGGCATCACTTTTCGCCGCCCGTCGCCGCGTCGATTCGGGATCCAGCGACATAATGCTGACCTTCTCGCCGAACAACTGCTTGAGGCCCTCAGCTTTGGGGCCGCGCTCGTCGGGGACTTCCCAGCCATAGTCGTTGTGCATATCGAAGATGAGGTTGACGCCCATATTGCGCGAAATAACACCGCTCAGCAGTACGCGTGTGAGGAAGCTCTTGCCGGTACCGCTTTTGCCGAACACCCCGACGGAGCGCTCTACGAGACGTTTGAGGTCGATGTTGATTTGTGTGTTTTCGAGTTCCAGCGGCACGCCAATGTTGAAGTGGGTGTCATCTTCCTGCCCGAAGACCGCATTCACATCTTCGGCACTCGCATTGACGACGGGCGTAAAGTGACCGGGGATTGTTTTCACCGGCTTGGGTTTGTCGTCCTCGGCGATGGCAAGCTGCGGCGCGACCTGCACGGTCGCATAGGCCGCTGTGCCACCATACACCTCACGGATGAATGGGTCGGTGAAGTCCGGCGGGTCGCTTTCGATGGCGGGGTTGGTGCTGTTGAGGATGACATCGGTCACCATGCAGAAGAAACGTCGCCCGGTGTTGCTGTGGACGACGACATAGCGCCCCACAGCAAGGTTTTCGACCTCCTGTTTGCTATCCAGCCGAACGAGCAAGCCTTTGCTCAGCGAGCCACCGACCACCACACCAAGCCGCTCATCGGCAGGGTTTGGGGCGGTGTTAGCAGGGAACCAGGCGTCGAAGTCGTCGGCGTCGGGGCGGTTGGTCATGGCTGTGTCTCCTAAATTAGACGAGCACCACGCTGACCTCGAACTTATCCTCCGGGACTGGGGCGTTCTGGGCGCGTAGTTCATCGATATACTCATTGATGCGGTATCGAATCGTCCCGATGGCCTCAGCTTTGCTGTGGGCGCGCACGGCGCACCCCGGCAACGATGGGCACTCAGCGATCCAATCCTCTTGCGGTGTTTTGTAGACCACGACCTGACGCATAAGGGAAACCTCTACCCGAACTTGCTGCCCTTATATACTGGAAACCAACATTAGGTACAATGGGCGGCTTCCCTACGACCGTCATAGCGGCTTTAGCAAAGACATTAAATGCGCTAGCCGTCGCAGGTCGCCGGTGAGCAAGCGCGCGACCTGCCTACCACAGCCCACGAGGTAGTCGTAGCGGGCGGCATCACTCGCCTGGAAGGCCGCTGCGTACTGGCAACTCGCGGCGAGTAAGTCGTCGCTAGGCACCTCCCCCGCACCCAGCACCAATCGAAAGTAATCCAATTTATGGACGAAGGCCAGGACCTCCTCGGGTGCCATCAGTTCGACCTCGGTGAGGCTCAGCGGTGGGCGGGGCGGCATACTGTGGATAATCACACCATCCTGGGCATAACCCACGTTCAGCACCTGCGTTTCCACGGGCACAAGCCGATTTTTGCGCTGGTCCAGCAGCGCGCTGTTATCGACGTTGGGCGCCATGACCAACTCGCGCACGAGCGGGTCATCGACGATGCGAATGGCGTAGATGAGGCCCACCGCCACACAGGTCACCTGCTCCCCAGCGACCGGAACCTTCACGAAGGCCCCGAACGAGTGCCGCTCATCGATGACGTTACTGCGGGTACCGAAGTCGAAGCCACGCGTGCTCGCGCGCAGCACGCGGCCTATGCTGGTTGGTTGGTGGTCATTGTCCAAGGCGGTGCTCCGTGCGGAAGGCGTTGCGGGCGAGTTCCTTCGAATCGATCTTGGCGGAAGCACGCTCGAAGCTCATATTGTTGCTCATGAGTTCGCGCCGTACCAATTCTTCGAGGTGATTTTTGTCTGCACTGCTCACGTACGCCAGTTCGTCGGCGCGGGTGAGCGCATAGGGGTAGGGCATGCGCCCCTGGATGCGGCACTGGCTAAGCACCAAGGCGTGCAACTCATGCACAGCGTCGGCGTCACGGGCCACCCACATCGGCATATCGAGGCGGGCGATGTGCGGGGTGTGCCCGCTACTCACGTTGATGTAGCAACTCGCAATTTCGTGGCTGCTGTTGTGCTGCTTGAACTCGAAGTTGGTGGGTGAGTTCTGCACCATCAGTGCAGAGCGCTCGCCGGGTTGCAGGAACTTCTCCATCACCTGCACGTCGATGAGGCCCTCTAAATCACCGTTCTGGCGAAGATTCGCATCGTCGATCTGGTCGTCTTCGAGATCGAGCAGGTGCAGCAAACCGATGAGGTACGTACTGCGCGGTGTATCGACGTAACCAGCCAACGAGGCGGCGTTGTCCTGCAAGCCAACGAGCAGCCCCATATACTCTTTGATGAGGCTGCCGCTATCGGCGACGTCATCCCCGCCGAAGAACTTGAGCAGGTTGCCATCGTGCAGGGCAATCACTGGCCCCTCGATGCCGCGCAGCACCCACGTTTTTTCCCACAACGCACGAATCTCCGCGACCGTACGGCGGCTGTTCACGGTGCGGTTGCTGATGATGCGCCGGGTTTCGTCGTACATGTAGTTGTCGGTGTAGTAGAGGCGCGGTTCGGTGTCCTGCTCTGGTAGTTCACCGATGCCGTGGTAATAGATAAAGGTGCTGATGTTCAGCAGGTAGTAGAGGCTGCTCGCGTGGAAATCTGGGTAGATTTGGCTGCCGTCCGCCGCGACGATTGTCGCGATATCTGGCGCGGGATGTTCCTCGTGGGGCACTTCCAGCGCTTCGACGTACGGCGCATCGAGCGGGGCCGCCCCACGGTACCCGCTCACATCGCTATCGCGCACCTCACGGATGCGCTCGCGCACGAAGTCGAGGTCGCTGCCCTTCTCTTTGAGAATTTGCAGCGCCTTATCGACGAGTTCTTCGCTGTCGCGGAAGGCGAGATACCGCCCCATACGCTGCACTTCTGGCAGAATTTTGTTGAATTCGAGGGGCAACGGTCGCCCTCCCTGCACCTAAAAAGCCTGTATGTACCAGATTAGCACTCGCGTTCTAGCACGTCAAGTTGTGCTAGAATATCCCGCGTTTCGAAATTCGATAGCATGGGGCACCTATGGCGAACTTCAGTGTAGACCTCAGTGGGCGCGCGGCCATCGTCACCGGGGCAGGCAACGGCATCGGCAGGGCGATTGCGCTGGCGCTGGCCACAGCCGGGGCGGCCATTGCCGCAGTAGACATCAGCCCGGATTTGGCCGCGCGCATCGCGCGCGAGCTCAACGATGCAGGTGGCAACGCATACGGTTGGCAGGCCGATGTCGCGAACCGCTTTCAAGTTGGCTCCCTCGTCGAAGAAGCTCGTGACCGCTTCGGTAACATTAGCATTCTGGTCAACGCCGCAGGTGTGCGTAAGCTCGGCAGCTTCGAAAAGCTCGACGAGTGGGATTGGCGGCGTGTGCTCGATGTCAACCTGACGGGCGCGTTCTTCTGCACACAGTTGTTGGGCCGCGTCATGGCCGAAGAGGGTGGCGGTGTGGTTGTCAATTTGGCAACCGGCCCAGCAACGCTTCCCGAAGGGGTGGGGTACATCGCCAGCAAAGCTGGTATGCTCGGCCTCACCCGGCAGGCCGCCCGCGAACTCGCGCCACAGGGTATCCGCGTGAACGCCGTATGCCCCGGTGCCGTCGAAACGGTGGATACCCCCTCGCCGGACGTCAGCCGTGTGCCACAGGGCCGCCTCGGCACCCCGGAAGAAGTCGCCAACGCGGTGTTGTTTTTGTGCTCCGATGCGGCGTCGTTCATCACGGGGCAGGCGCTGCACATCGACGGTGGGGAAAGCCTGGGATGAGACATCGTAATTGGCGTACAGTGGCGGCCGAGGCATGGCGTTGGGCAGTGTCTACGCGCTGCCACCTGTGCGCCCTGGCTGTTCTTACTCTGTTGATCGTGCTTTTTGGCAGCATACCTACCGAAGGGCGCGCCCAAACGACCTGCCCACCTGTCGACCGTGTCGAATTCCCCGTAGACCCGGCGGCCTTTCGTGTGATGCAGGACTTCGGTGTGCGCAACGTCCGCCGCGATGGCCGTTACCACACGGGCGAAGATTGGCACATCGACCGCGCGCTAGGGCAACCCGTCCGCGCGATTGCGAATGGCCGCGTGACCTACGCGTGGGACCAAGGGTGGGGTCGTGATGGCGGTGTGATTATCCTCGAACACCAGATGCCCAACGACACGACACTCTACAGCGTGTACGGCCACCTGATGCCCGCTCAGGGGGCAACGTTCCCAGCGGGCTTCGATTGCGTTTCGGCGGGCGACGTGCTCGGTGTGATTGGCCCAGCGCTACCGGTGCCGCATCTGCACTTCGAAGTGCGCAACGCGAACCCCGGTTCCCCCGGCTTCGGCTACACCTGGGAGGAGCCATCGAGCGTAGGATACCGCCACCCAACGCAGTTCATCCTCAACTGGCAGGCGAGGTTCTTGCCACAGGTGGCATGGGTCGCGACGGTCAGCGACCCAACCGGGCCAATCGCCCCGCCGTTGGTCCTCAGTGATTTGAGTATGCTCTACCTCGACGATGACCGCCTGGCACGCCTCACATGGGATGGCCGGTCGCTGTGGCGTCGCCCGCTGGACCGCCCCGTGATCGGTGTCACGGGTTGGCGCGGTGAATCGCTGTTGCACTATGCCGACGGCACCGTTCAGCGAATCAATTTGGATGGCACACTTGGCGATAGCTGGGCGACTGACGCGCTTGCGATTGGCTCACCATTCGCGATGGGCGATTTGCTTGTGTTCCCCTCGGCTGCGGGGGGCCTCATTGCGTTGGATGCCGAGCGCCGTGAAATTGCGTGGCGTGTGGACGACCCCAGTATCATTGCGCAAGCAGCAACCGGTGCGCAGGCGATGGCCCTGCTCACGACAGAGCGCGAGTTGCTCACCCTCTCGCGAACGGGCACCTTGCTCGACCGCGCGCAGATGCGCCAACGCCCCGCACTGACGGTCTACAACGACGGCACGCTGCTCGTCTATGGGCAGGGGGGGCTGTGGCGCGTGTTGAACGATGGCGCGTGGCAGTTATTTTCGGCGGGGGTGCCGCCCGGTGGCGAACACAGTGCAATCGCAACGCTAGCCGATGGCGGCCTGGTGTTGTTCGATGGCGAAACGGTCTACGCCTTTGATGGCAGCGGCAACCCGCGCTGGCAAACCACCATCGGCCTTACCGATGGCGAGGCCATGCTGGCACCGGTCGGCGGAGGGCACCTTGTGCTGCTGACGAGTGATGGGCGTGTGTCGGTGTTGGGGGTATTGGGTGGCGCGGTCTGCGCACAGGTGAATATCTACAGCGTGCCGGGAGCGCGCACATGGCACGCCCTCGGCGACGATAACACCCTGCGTGTGTTCATCGGGAACACAGTGCTGGGGCTAGATTGGCCCCTCATCACGGCGAACTGCGTTTAGGCGGCTGCTTCCGGCTCGGCTGGGGCTAGGTACGCGGCGAGGAACGTCAGCGCTTCGTCCCAGGCCTGCTGCGCCGCAGAGCCGTCCTCGGCAATCGCCTCCGGGTTGACGAAGGCGTGCCCCACCCCGTCGTAAATGCTCACCTGCGCGGGCGCGGCGACCTCGTTCAGCGCCGCCTCAAAGGCCGTCACCTGCTCCACGGGGATGCTGCCGTCCTCACGGCCAAACACACCCAGCACGGGCGTATCTGCCAGCGGTTGCAGCGTGGCGGGGTCGGTCACGGGGCCGCCGCCGTAAAACGTGATGACCGCCGCGACCTCGTCGGCGTTGTCGATGCCGAAGGCTAGCGATTGCGTGCCGCCGAAGCAAAAGCCGAAGGTAGCGATGCGGGCCGCATCGACGTTTTCCAGGCCAGCGAGGTATTCGTAGCTGGCGCGCATGTCCGCACTAATTTGCTCTTGCGGTGTGTTGAGCACCAACCACAGCGCACGCGGGATCGCGTTGGTGGTGCGGCCCCGGTAAGCATCCACCGCCATGACAACGTAGCCCTCCGCCGCGAGTTCATCCGCCAATTCGGTGATATCTGGCCGCAGGCCCCACCACTCGTGGATGAGCATCACTGCCGGGAAGGGGCCTTCGCCCGCTGGCTGGGCAATGTACGCATTAAGCGTTACATCATCTGGCCCATCGAACTGCGTGTTGGTGAACCCTGCTACTCCGGCACTCGTCGCACTATCGACGATAATCCACCCTGCAAAGCCAACCACCAATACCAAAATCACACCCACCACACCGATGAGTATACGTCGTATCCAGGTCAACACGGGTCTTGCTCCTCGCCTATCTTGAAAGTGGTCAAATGATAGCAACTCGACCAAAACGAAGGAACTGGTTCCTTACTTCAGTACTCCGTCAATCTAACGTTCAGCTATAAGTGACGATACCGGTGCACTGTTGCAACCGACTGCCGGCTGAGCGATCAGCCCCGCTTCTCTGCGAGGATCGCAGCCAGGCGCAGCATAAGATCGGCAAGGATGGCCTGGCCGATTGCAAATACCAGCAGCGCTGCCCCGATGAAAACGCCATAGGGAATCGTGCCCCATACTTCACGAACGAAGCTGAAATGCATCATCATCAGCCCCCAATCAGCGAGGGAACTAAATCCAAAAACGGTCAGCCACGCCAGCCACGGCCCAAGCGGATGAGAGCCAGCAACATAACCGAGTGTGAGCCACGTAATGCCAACCACGAAAGCCGCGCGCAGTACAAACTCCACAATCTGAAAGATCAGGCTGTACAGCCGCCTTTTGAACACGACAGATAGCAACACGCCAGCCGCTCCATCGAAGGCAACCAGTGTAAAGGGTATGAGCAGTGCCGCCGTAAAAGAGACGAATAACCCCAGAGACGCAGTTTGCACCGACATCGCGGTGTTACTACCGATGAGCAGATCAATAGAGCGCCCCTCGGAAGCCGCCAGGCCCCATAGCACCAGGCCGATGAGCACCAGCCGGACCAGTGTAACGAGTACGAGGCCCGGTCGTAGCCGGCGGAATACACCGCGCCAGCGGGCGCGCAGGGTACGCGCAGCATCGCCGGGTGTTGTACCACTGACACTGATTGTCAGGGCCACCGCACTGACGCCCATTGCAGTTTGAATAATCAATATCGGGTAAAGCAGCACTTCGATGATGCGCTCAGTCAGGTTCTGCCCGATTGTGCTACTGGCCACGTCCGGGGCGACGGCACAACCACTGACGCCCAATGCGACTAGCAGCATAATACTACCCATTGCCAGCAACCGTGCTCGCTGTGAACGCGGTGCGCGCTGCCCAATCTGATTGCGACGCAAGACCCATCCCGAGAGTAGTCCTGTAATTTGTTGAATCATCAGGTTGCGATATCCTCATTCCGATAACCAATGTCGAACACGAGATGACACCTGCGCCACCTCATTTAAAACTAATCAATAGCAGGGTGATAGTACGCGCCACGAGGTAGAACCATAAAGGGCGAAGCGATGCTCCGCCCCAGTTGTTGATGCGGTGTTTAGTTGCGTGGTAGGGTGGGGTCGCTCACGAAGATGTCGCGCGAGAAGCGTGTGTCGCTTTCGATGATGACGTTTTGCGAGTAGCCGTACACAAATTCGTACACGTTCAACCCGTTGAACTGCGAGATCACCGGCTTTTGCGCCCCCGTTGTGCTGTCGAACACGCTGACGACCGGCTCACAGGAGATCAACTGCGGCTCGCCACAAAGTTGCAGCGTTACCTGGGCCGTGCCGGTTTGCAGGTTATCCTGCAAATAGTCGATACGGATATTCTCGAAGGTCACCTCGACCTTGCCCTCGATACCCGTACCCCCTTCATCGTCGAGCTGTGGTGGCGGCGTTACCCCGGCGACCAACGCACCGCGCGCTCCGCCGGTTGGGGTTGGTGTGGGGCCAGGGCCGTTACACCACGAGGCATCGCAGAACGTTAGCGGGGCCACCCCTTCGATTGACGGTAGCCGGTCGAACACATCCTGTGGCAACGTCGTAAAGCGGCGGTCGACGTATAACGCAAAATCCTCACCGCTCACGAACATCATCGTGCTATCGCCAAAATTGCGGTACCACGCTCGGAACTCTACCCCCTGCGGCATAACACCCACGTATTGCAGTGCTGCGAGGTCGAAGTACGAGAAGGCGAAATTGCTCTCTGCGAGGAAGGGGCCACCGGTGAGATTGAAGAAATCATCGTCTTCGATGGGCGGGTTCTCGGCGAAGCTATTCGCAACCGACTGAAGTTCCACGCAGTAGTCGATCTCGGTATCGAGTTCCGGCAGGATGAACTCCGGGTAGTTGGCGAGCAAAGCCAGCGTCAAGTTCTGCGTGAGGTCTACGCAACGGCGGAACGGATACTCGCGCCCCTGCCAACCACGCGGACGGTCCGTCGTAATATCCCCTTCGAAAAGCGCATCCGCGAGGAGTTCGAGGTCGCGCCGCTGCCGCCGAAAGGAGATCGTGCTATTCGGCGAGGCAAGACCGCTGTAGCCCGGTGGGCGTTCGTCGCCAAGTTGATCTTCGGCCAGCAGGTCGATGTCGGCGGCGTTATCGGCAGCGAGAAGTGGCGACTCGGGGTCGGCGTTGCCACTCCAGTTGACGGGGCGGTCGTTGGTGCCGTACAACTCGTTCGCCAATCGTTCGATGTCGCCGCGCACCGCGAGGAACAACTCGTCTAGCGCGGCGGTATCGACCACATCGATTTCGAGGAAGGTCACTGCCTCCTGCACCTGCGACTCAGCGACCGTGCAGAAGCCGAATTCCCCCTCTTCCACATCCAGGCTGAACGCATTATAGAACTGTTCATAAACCGCGAGGGTATTCAGCAGCGTGCGAGAGCAGGTGAAGAGTTGGCTGGCACCCTGCCAATTATCGGGCCGCTGGCCGAAACCATACACCTCATCGGCGATAAGCTCGACATCGTGGCGCGTGTTGCGCGCGATGATGATAGGCCGGTCGGATGTCAGGCCGATCCACGCGGTGGGTTGGGTGGGGCGCTCGCCCAGCCCAAAGATGAGATCGGCCAACTGCTCGCTATCGAACCACAGGTCACCGACATAAGTGAGCGTCGTTCGGTCGATGTTCCCCGTCCACGCGGGCGGGCGTATCGCCACGCCAAGCACCTCATCGGCCAGGTTTTCCAGGTCGGCACGTATCGCGAGCGTGAACGAATCGAAGTTATCGATTTGCTGACGCGGTGAGGCCCACAGCGTACCGGTAAGCAACAGCAACACGGGCAACAGCGCCAACCAAAGGTGTCGTTTCAGGAGCATAAGGTTATCTCTGGCATAGAATTCGTGGTCATATCGTCCGCTCTCTCGGGATAAGGGCACCGGACGAAGCGCCCCCCACAGGATATGCTACAGGCATTACCCACGCGACGCAAACATCGCTTAGGCACCGGGCATCTGCTCGGGCAAAGGTTCCAAAACACATATTAAGACGTGAAGAAGCCATAAACATTGGCTTCATCGGTATGCAGGGGGACGTTTTTGCTGTATCCTAGTCTTGACACGGTAAAAGGTAGCGGGATAGAATCCCACACATCAACTTAATAGACGCACGGTAAGCAGAACACCCGGGCCTATAGCTCAGTTGGGAGAGCGCTTCAATGGCATTGAAGAGGTCATGAGTTCGAGTCTCATTAGGTCCACTCCAACCGTGACCGTCACTCATAGTTGATGTCACGAGGCCCCTTCCTGCCTGCAAATACACTGGACTGGGGCCTTTTTGATAAGTTGAGAGGAAAAGCCTCGTGACGAAGCAAAAGCGCAATCCGATGGAAGATGTGACCAAGCGCGTTCGCGACTTCCTGGATGAACTGGAGCGTCTTCTCCAACCCAAACGCGACCCAGCACGGGTGCCAGTCCCGGTACGCGTCAACGAAGGCAAACGCCGCCTACCGCGCCGCTAAATTCCCCAAAAACAACTTAAGAGACCCGATCGGGGCTGTTATTCGCAGCCCTCTTTTCAATTCCCTGGTTACATCCCCTGTTTATCGTTGTGCGATGGCTGTGCGAGGGCCACCGTTTTCGGTTTGCTCTGGTACAATTCCTACCGTTCCGCACAGACGACTCAAGTAAGACAGGAGAGAAACCAACTCGCCATGAGCGACAAAAGCTACAACCCGCAAGCGTTAGAGCATAAGTGGCAGGCCAAATGGGATGAAACCGGCCTTTACCGCTCCAAAGTGGATTGGGATAAACCCAAACACTACGCCCTGACGATGCTGCCCTACCCGAGCGGTAATCTGCACATCGGCCACTGGTTCGCGATGACGCCGAGCGATGCTCGTGCCCGCTACATGCGGATGCAAGGCTACAATGTGCTGTTCCCGATGGGCTTCGATGCGTTTGGCCTGCCCGCCGAAAACGCCGCCGTCACGCGCAACATTCACCCGGCTAAGTGGACCTACAGCAACATCGACAACATGCGCCAGCAGATGCGCAGCATGGGCGCGATGTTCGACTGGGAGCGTGAGGCCGTGAGCTGCGAACCCGGCTACTACCAGTGGACGGAGTGGTTCTTCAAGCAGTTTTACGAGAACGACCTGGCCTTCCGAGGCGAGGCCCTGGTGAACTGGTCGCCGACGCTGCAAACCGTGCTCGCGAACGAGCAGGTCATCGACGGCAAGGATGAGCGCACCGGCCAACCCGTCATCCAGAAGATGATGGAGCAGTGGTTCTTCCGCTACACCGCCTACGCCGACGAGATGCTGAGCTTCGACACCCTGGACTGGCCCGAGCCAGTGAAGATCATGCAGACCAACTGGATTGGCCGCAGCGAAGGTGCGAATGTCATCTTCAAGACCGAAGCGGGCGACGACCTGGAAATCTACACCACGCGCCCCGATACGCTGTGGGGTGCGACCTTCATGGTGCTGGCCCCCGAGCACAAATTGGTGGAAAAACTAACCACCGACGAACAGCGCGCCGAGGTCGATGCTTATGTGGAGGCCGCCGCCAACGCCACCGAAATCGAACGTACGGCGGAAGGCCGTGATAAGACGGGCGTCTTCACCGGGAGCTACGCAATCAACCCGGTGAACGAGGCCAAGGTGCCCATCTGGATTGCCGACTATGTGATGGTGACGTACGGCACGGGGGCTATCATGGCTGTGCCTTTTGGCGACCAACGCGACTTCGAATTTGCGCGCAAGTTCGAGCTGAAGATCGTGCCGGTGGTGCAGCCGCCGGATATGGACGAGACCATCACCGCCGACACGATGCAAGAGGCTTATGCTGGCCCCGGCACGATGATCAACAGTGGGCCGATCGACGGGGTGGAGAACAATGGCGCTAAGGGGCGTAAGAACCCGGCCATCGCTAAAACGTTGGATTGGCTGGAGGAGCGCGGCGTGGGGCGCGAAAGCGTCAACTACCGCCTGCGCGACTGGCTGGTGAGTCGTCAGCGCTACTGGGGTTGCCCGATCCCCATCGTTTACAAGGAGGACGGCACCATGGCATCCGTCGACGATGCGAACCTGCCCGTCGAACTGCCAGAGGACGTCGACTTCATGCCGAGTGGCCGCAGCCCTCTGACGTATCACGAGCCGTTCCTCAACACGACCGATGCGAACGGTAAACCAGCCCGTCGCGAAACCGATACGATGGACACGTTCCTGTGCTCGTCGTGGTATCACCTGCGCTACCTGTCGCCGAAGTACGACGACGGCCCGTTCGACCCAGAAGAGGCCGCGTACTGGCTGCCAGTGGATGTGTATACGGGCGGTGCCGAACACGCCACGATGCACCTGTTGTACACGCGCTGGTTCAACAAAGCCCTGCGCGACCTGGGCATCTTCGATGAGGCGAAGCGAATCGCCGCCAAACACGGGCGCGAGATTGACGGCATCTTCGATGAGCCGATGCTGCTGCTGCGCAACCAGGGCCAAATCCTCGGCGAGGAGCGCCCCGGCGACACGCTGCACGTCAGCGGCAAGCGCGAGGGCGGTCGCCTGATGGCCTCGACCGTGACCGTGGTGGCGAACGGGAATATCCCCGATGCCAGCGGCGAAGTCTTCATGGGCGAACTCATGCGCCGTACGGAGAACATCCTGCATGTAAAAAACCCGGCGGGCGAAGAAGTAATCGTCGAGGTGCCGGAGGGCGCAACGATCGACATCCCGTCCATCGCGGGCGAGAACGACGTGAACCAGCTCAAGCATCACCTGGAAATCCAGCGGATGAGCAAGAGCAAGGGCAACGTGGTGGACCCCGATACGTTGGTTGCACAGTACGGCGCCGATACCGTTCGTGCATACTTGATGCAGGGCTTCGACTGGATCAAAGGGGGGCCGTGGGATACCACGCAGATCAGTGGACCAGAGCGCTGGCTGCGCGATGTGTGGAACATCGTCGCTGAGGGCGCGCCCGAGGGCGACGGCACCGAAAACACCAATCGCGCGCTAGAACGCGCCGTGCACAAGGCCATCAAACAGGTGAGCGATAGCATGGCGTCGTTCAGCTTCAACACGGCGGTTAGCGGTCTGATGGGCCTACGCTCGGAGTTCAAGAAGCTGATGGCCACGGGCGAAGTCGGCAAGGCAGCCTGGGACGAAGCCGTGCGCAATATGCTGCTGATGATGGCCCCCATTTCGCCGCACATCGCCGAGGAACTGTGGGAACAGGTCGGCGGGGAATACAGCGTGCACCAGCAAAGTTGGCCGGTCTACGATGCCGAAAAAGCCAAAGACGACACCGTGCAGCTCGTCATCATGGTGAAGGGCAAACCGCGCGGGCACATCGATGTCCCAGCAGACATCGCCGAGGAGGACGCCAAGCGCCTTGCCCTGGAAAGCGAAGAGGCGCAGCGCTTCATGAACGGCGGCCAGCCGAAGAAGGTCATCTTTATTCCGGGCCGCCCCGGCAACCCAGAGCCGAAGGTGAACATCGTTATCTAACACGACGTTGCACATGTGTGTAACGTTGCGACGAGGCGCTGCATGCGGCACCTCGTTTTTTATTGCTTAATGTTTTGTGAATTTTAAGTTGGTCTGGTGGAAGTAGGGTAGAATTTAATTGGGGAAGCGTTGATCGGATTATTTAAAGATGGGAGCTATCAATGCGCCTTCGTGACTTAAACTGGATGGATGTTGAGCGTTACCTAGCCAACGATGATCGTATTATCGTCGTCACCGGGGCTACCGAGCAACACGCCTACCTGAGCCTGACTACAGACACCTTAATTCCAGAGTACCTCGCAGACGCTATCGCACGGCGTGAGGGCATTCTCGTCGCGCCGCCATTAAGCTATGGCATCAGTGAGCTTTTCGCGGAGTATCCCGGCACGGTGAGCATCAGTCGGGCCACATACGATGCCTTGCTTAGCGATGTGATCTACAGCCTCGCTGTACAGGGCTTCCACAATATTCTGGTGCTCAATGGCAACCCGAATCATCGTTTGCCTGCCGATGTGGTGGAGTTAAACGAAAGCGACGAGGTAAATGTGTGGTGGTGGGATTGGTGGCAAAGTGCCACCGCGAAGGCGTTTGCTCAGCAGCGAGGCCTGGTTATCGACCATGCCAACTGGTCGGAGAACTTCCCATTCTGCCGGGTCGTGGATGGGCCACGGGGCAAAAAGCCGTTCGTCAACGCCGCAGACCTCGAAAACGGCCACAGCCCGCGCGAGGTCATCGAAGATGGGTCTTTGGGTGGGCGCTACAAACTCAACGATCGCGAGATGCAGGTTTTGTTCGACGCGCTTGTGGGCGAAGCCAGTGACCTTTTGCGCGGTGTCGTTAAGGTTGCTCGGTAAACATCATATCGACGACGAGGCGGCCAAGCCGTAATTGGTCGCCTTTGCGCAGCAAGCGCTGTTCTTCGCGGACCAACTTCTGCCCATTGATGTAAAGGCCATTCGCGCTCCCGAGGTCGGTCACGGTTAGGCGATGGTTCGCCCGGTCGTAGCTAATTGCCATGTGCATCCGCGAAACCCCTAAACGCTCGGCCCCATACGGTGTGAGGTCCACATCCGCCGCCACGATACCCGTTTTGTCCTGCCTGCCTACCACCACCTCGTGGTCGTAATCCTGCGGACGCACGGGAATCACCTTGTCGGTATCGCGCAGGCGTAGCAGCAATACCATATTCTCCCGGAAGACATCATCATTAGCATCGTCATCCTGCATAAACTGCTGCGTGCCGAACTGATCCTGCACGTTGGACATCATGTAACCACAGTTGATGCAGAAGATTTCACCGGGCCGGTTGATGCGACCGCAATTGTCGCAGGTATTGCCGTTGGGCGCATCCGCCACGGGTGGCAGGTCTTCGGTAGGGGGTTGGGGCCGCACAGGGGCGATCGGCTTGACCGCAGGCCGTGGCGGTGCCTGCCGATTCACCGGCTTCATGACCGGTTTGGGGCGCGGCTGGCTCGGGTTTGGCTGGGCAGGTGCGCTCGGTCGCTGGCCACCCTCGTAGGCTCGTAGCGATGCCGCAAGCTGATCCTTCTGCGCCTTAGTCAGGGGTTCGATTTTTGGGCGCAGGGTTTTGAGGATAACGTTTGCTTCCATGCCGACTTCGCGCAGTTGGGAGTACGTTTCCAGGATTTCAGTGATCTCTTTCATCTGCTAAGCCCTGTTTTTTTGCCTTCACCGCGCATATGTTACAGCACATGAACAAAACGCCACAAGGATACCACCCGCCGATTTCACGGAAATTTCAGGTAGTTGGTAGGCTGATATGTTTTCCTAACCAAGCACGAACAACAACCCAACGGCAGGGCCGTCAGTTCTGCTCACTGCCATCCCAATGACGATACGCAACGCTCATTTCCATATGGCCGAGTTTGAGTTCGTCGCCACTGCGAAGCATACGAACCTCGTGCGGGGCAAGCCGTTGCCCATTCACGAATAAACCGTTCTGACTGTCGAGGTCGGTGATGTGCAAACGACGCTGGTTTGCATCGTAGCTGATGGCCATATGCAACCGAGAAACCCCATGCTGGGCCGCGCCGAAGCCGGTCAGGTCGACATCGGCCTCCACGACACCGTTTTTGTCCTGCCTGCCAACCACAATTTCACGGTCGAACTCCTGCGGCCAAATCGCAATGACTTCTGCGTTGTTCTTTATGCGCAGCATCAACATCGTGCTGGGGCCGAAGGGACAGGCGAAGCTGGTGGACTTCGGGGGCGTCCGCCTCGTGACCCCGGAAGGCGGCTCGACGATGTTCGGCACCTTCGGCTACATGGCGCCCGAACAGCTCCACGGTGACTCCTCGCCG
>CAYSVE010000047.1:0-16007 GCA_964434365.1 uncultured Anaerolineaceae bacterium
GATCGAGTTGTTTACGGGGCACTACGCATCGGGCCGTACGACGATGCCGATCGATGTGCCGCCGGCAATCGCCGCGCGGTTGGTGGTGGGGCCGCTGTTGGAGTTGTTGTATCACCATTTGTACACACCGATAGATGAAGGAGCGTTGCAGCTCTTCCGCTTTGTGTTTCGGCAGGAACCACCAGAAGCATAGGCCCTGGGCGACTACAACGGCAGGTGCTTTAGCACGGCGCGCACCCGGTCGATTTCGGCATCGGTGAAGTTGCGCGCGTAGCGGCTTTCCCAGAAGGTTGCTAAGCCCCACACGGCACCACCCTGCGAGTGGATGGCGATGAGCAGCACAGAGTGGACATCGTAGCGGTCGAACAGGTTGCGGGCGGGTGTATCGCGGCCAAGCTCCTCGCGGTGGAGTTCGCGCGGGGGTGGGGTGGGGTAGCTGAGCCAGGTGCGGAGGTTGGGCGAGATGGCCTCGCCGTCGATTTCGGCTAAATCGGCGTTTTGCTCGCGCTGGCCGATGGTCGCCGCGCGGTAGCTCGCGATGAGCGTGGGCGTGGCGGAGAGCGTCCCCACGAGGAACAGATAGGCACTGGTGGCATCGACGGCGCGCCCGGCTAGCGCGATGACGCGTTTGTGGGCACGCCTGCGTTCTTCTGGTAGCATACTACGCTCACTTTTTTTGTCGCTCGCCCTACATTGACTATCATACCTTTTTGCGCCCACCATTCGCTACGATTCCCGTGACGAATGTCTGTTGTGCTGGCACTGGGCATTGCCCCCATGTGGGCTATGGATCGGACCAATTCCAGCAGGCTCGAACCTTGTGTGCGGTATGATTGAACCAAATCTTCTTAACAAATTGCATCGAAGGATGACTTCGTAATGGACTACCGCATTATGGGCCGCACCGGGTTGAAGGTGAGCGAGTTGTGCCTGGGCACGATGACCTTTGGCCGCGAAACTAACGAAACCGACTCGTTCGCGATTATGGACGCCTTCAAGGCGGCAGGTGGCAACTTCCTCGATAGCGCCGATGTGTATACACGCGGGGCATCGGAGGAAATTGTGGGCAAGTGGCTAAAGACCCAAACGCGTGAGGACTTCATCGTGGCAACGAAGGCGCGCTTCCCGATGGGCGAAGGGCCGAACGACATCGGTCTTTCGCGTAAGCACCTGTTGTTCGCGGTGGAGGAATCTTTGAAGCGGCTGCAACTGGATTACATCGACCTGTATCAGGTGCATTGCTGGGACCCGCTGACGCCGCTGGAAGAGACGCTGAGCACGCTCGATGGGCTGGTGAAAAGCGGCAAGGTGCGGTACATCGGGGTGAGTAACTTCAAGCCGTCGCAGATTCAACTGGCGGCGGACCTGTGCAAGATGAACGGTTGGGCGCCATTCGTGTGTTTGCAGCCGCTTTATAACCTGCTGGACCGCGAGATCGAGTGGGAAATTGTGGAGGTGTGCGAGCGCGAGGGGCTGGGGATTATCCCGTGGTCGCCGCTGCGGGGTGGTTGGCTCACGGGCAAGTACCGCCGAGGCATGGAGAGCGCGCCCGAGGGCACGCGCATCGAAATTGCGGACGAAAAAGGCTGGACCGAGGGGTGGTCGAATTATGCGAAGGACCGCACCTGGAACGTGATCGAGGCGTTGGTGGCGGTCGCGGAGGCACTCGACAAAAGCCCGGCGCAAGTCGCGTTGAATTGGGTGAAGGATCGCCCGGGTGTGACAGCACCGATCATCGGGGCGCGGCGGTTGAGCCAGGTCGAAGATAACCTGAACAGTGTTGGCTGGGCGCTGAGCGATGAACACCGCGCGCGGCTGGACGAGGTCAGCGATATGCCGGGGCCGTATCCGTTCGACTTCATTGCGACGAATGGGGCACGGACGTAGAGTGATCATGGCTGTTTTGTGCGGCAGACAGGGAAAACCCTGACTGGGGGTGTCAGGAATGGGGGGATACCCTGGGTGTATAGATCACACATACACAGGGAGTACCCAGATGAACAGCCTGATACAAACCCAGATGCCGATCATGAATATGACGGTGAAGATGCGCCACGAACTGCTCGGTGCCCTCAGCGATGCCGACCTGAGCTACTCACCGGGCGGCGAAAACCCCACGTTCGGTGAGTTGTTCCGCAACCATGGGCAAATCACGATGGCGTATATCGAGTCGTTCGAGACGCAGAAGTTGGACTACACGCCGAAGCCCGCGCCGGAGGGCGTAGCGGGAAGTGTGGACGCGCTGAAGACGTGGTTCACCGAGTTGGAGGGGCAGTTCGGTGCGGCGATTGCTGCACTGGATGAGGCCGATGTGCAGGGTAAGATGATCGACCGGGGACACGACACGATGCCGGTGATGTTTCATGTGCACATTTTCCGCGAGGCGGTGCTGATCTTCGTGGCGCAGGCGGTGGTGTATCTTCGGGCGATGGGGCGTGAGGTGCCGTCGCAGACGGCGCAGTGGATCGGGTAGTTTTTTCGACGGCGAGTTCCGGGGGAGTCTGGCGTTGGCAAAATGTGTGGGTGCAGTTCGATAGCTGTACCGGGCCGCGCACACGAGTAAGCAGAGATGGCGAGGCCACCCAAGGCCTCGCTTTTGCGTTACATAGCGTCGATATCGATTTCGAGCGCCCTCAATTCGGTTAGCGAATCGATAGAGATGTGTGGGGTACGCTACGGCGCGGTTGGGGCAATCGTGCTAAAGTGTTATCTCATACTTACATCAAAGAAGGGGGACCTCATGACGACCAACAAGACCGAATGGCATCGCGTTGCGGATGTCGATAGGTTGGACGATGGTCACGTCACGCAGGTGACGGCGGGGAACAAGTTTATCTGCCTGACGCGGTATCAGGGGGCGTATCACGCTATCAGCAATCATTGCCCGCACCAGGGTGGGCCGCTGGGCGAGGGGTACATCGATGACGCGGGGTATGTGCGCTGCCCGTGGCACGGCTACGAGTACAGCGCGGTCGATGGGTCGCCGCCGCCGGGGTTCGAGGATGCGGTGGAGGACTTTCCGTTGGAAGTGCGCGACGACGGCATTTACGTCGCCGTGGAGCCGGAGACGCCCGCCGACACGATTTCCATGCAGATGATGGAAGTGGCGGTGGGGTGGGGTTTGAAGGCTGTGTTCGGGATGGTGGGGCATAGCAACCTCGGTGTGGCCGACGCCATCCGCGTACAAGAAGAGAAGGGTAACATGACCTTCATCGGTGTGCGGCACGAGGGGGCGGCGGCCTTCGCTGCGAGCGGGTACGCCAAGCTCACGGGCAAACCGGCGGCGTGTTTCGGCATTGCCGGGCCGGGGAGCACGAACTTATTGACTGGCCTGTGGGACGCCAAGGTCGACCGCGTGCCGATTATCGCGCTGAGCGGGCAGGTGCAAACGCAAGTGCTGGGGCCGGGGGCCTTTCAGGAAGTGGATTTGGCGGCGGCATTTTCATCTGTGGCGGAGTGGTCGCAGACGGTGCTGGGCGCGAAGAACGCCAGTGAACTGATGGCGCTCGCGATCAAACATGCGGTGGTGCAGCGCGATGTGGCGCACCTCATTTTCCCCGACGAAGTGGCGTTTGCGCCGGGGCTGCAACCGCGCCCGGAGAAGCCGCGCGAGGGGCGGGTTTCGACGACGGAGATTGCGCCCCCACAGGCGGAGATCGACCGCGCACTGCAGATGATGAAAGAGGCCAAGATGGTCGCTATCGTCTGCGGGAATGGGGCGCGCCCGTTCCACGATGAAATCATCGGGCTGGCGGAGAAGCTGCAAGCGCCGATCATCACGACGTTTAAGGGCAAGGGCATCGTCAGCGATGAGCATCCGCTGGCGTGTGGTGTGCTCGGACGAAGTGGAACGCCTGTCGCAAGCACGATGATGGGGCGTGCCGATGCGCTGCTGGTGTTCGGGGCGAGCTTCAGTAATCACACAGGGATTGCCGACTACAAGCCGACGATTCAGGTGGACAACGACCGCATGCACCTGGGCAAGTTCCACGCCGTGGATGTGCCCATCTGGGGCGACATCGGCGTGACGGCAAAAATTATGGCCGATGCCTGCGAGCAACTCACGTTCGATTACGACCGGAGCTATGTGCAGCGCGAGATCGAAGGGCGTTGGAAGCTGTGGCGCGAGGAGAAAGGGCATCGTGCTAGCAGTGGCGATGAGGGTGGCATCAACTCGGCGCTGTTGTTTGCCGAACTAAGTGCGGTGATACCGGAGAATGCGGTCATCAGCGTGGATGTGGGCAACAACACGTATTCGTTTGGGCGGTACTTTGAGAGCAACCATCAACAAAGTGTGCTGATGAGTGGCTACCTGGGGAGCATCGGGTTTGCGTTCCCGGCGGCGATCGGCGCTACAGTGGCCGCGCCGGACCGTCCGCAGTGGGCTATCGCTGGTGATGGGGGATTCGGCCAATACGCGATGGAGTTCACGACGGCGGTGAAGTACAACCTGCCGATCAAGCTGGTGCTGCTGAACAACAGCGAAATCGGTAAGATCAGCAAGGAGCAGCGTGGTGTGGAGGTGCCGGTGTGGCAAACGCGGCTGGTGAACCCGAACTTCAGCGAATTTGCGCAAAGCTGCGGTGGATGGGGTAAGCGCGTGGATCATAATGCGGACTTACGTGCCGCGCTGGAAGAACTGGCCGCTATCGATGGGCCGGGGCTGCTGGAAGTGATGACGGATGTGCTGAAAATCTAGCGATTGTTGCGCGGATTTTTCGGCGACAGAACGGCATCTGCAAGCGGGCGAGGCATGGTCTCGCCCCGATGCATGACGACGCGGTTGAGGTAAACGGTGGGCATCGGCCTGGGTTATTGAAGCAGCTTATAGTAGAGCACGGTGGCGGTGAACTCACCATTGGCCGCGTTGAGTGCGAATTTTTCGATGGCACCCACCCGGGTGTAGCCCACTTTTTCGTAGAAGGGTGGGCCGTCGCTGCCGCGCTCGGAATCGAGGAATAGGAGCCATCGATCATTTTCGAGGGCGACTGCTTCCACAGCAGCCATCAACTGGCTAGCGATGCCCTGACGCCGGTACCCACTGTGGACGAGCAACTTCACAACTTCGGCACGATGGGGCGCGTTGGGCTGTCGCGCAGGGGCCAACTGCACGGTGCCGACAATCGTGCCGTTTTTTTGTGCGACCAACAGGAACACCCGCTGCTGAGCGACGTCGTCGATGACGTGGTGCCAGTATTCGGTGGCGGCTTCGATGCTGAGGGGGGGCATGAAGCTCACCGACGCGCCGCCATTGACGACATCAGACAAAATTTCGGCGAGGGCTGGGATGTGTTCGCGGGCAGCTTTTGCATCCAGGCGGTTGATAACAATGCTCATGGGCAGTCCTCCGATTATTTGGCTAGGCTACCGCGTCATTTCCACGCAGGCGCGGTCCATTGCAGACCATTAGAGCATCGGGACTACGAGCCATCGCCACAGCAAAAAAGTGCCAAACCCGAGGCCGAGTGTCATGAGGACGCTGCGGCTTCGCCACGCGACGATGCCACTCATGAGTGCGCCGATAAGGCTTGCGTTGCTGAGGCTGATAGACAGGGTGCCGGAGGGCATCAGCGTCAACGGGACGATGAGGGCGGTCAGTACTGAGGCGGGGGCAAACTTCAGCGCACGCACGGCCACATGGGGGAGTTGTACGTGCGAGACGAACGCTAACGTCAGGTAGCGGTTTGCCAGTGTGACCACTGCCATGCCAATAATAACAATTACCTGATAGGAGATGGTCATTGGGGGTGGCTTTCGGCTGACATGCTCGTTTTTGGTGCAGTCGGTGATAGGGTATCGGCGAGGAGGCCGACCAGAATGCCGGAAAGCGCGGCAGCAACTAGGCCGAGGTTGTTGGGGAGGTCGGCAGCGAGAATCGAAACCACGCCAGACGTCAACACAGCGATGACCATCGGATGGGAGGTGATGTGCGGTACCACGAGCGCGATGAACACAACGACAATCGCGAAGCTAAGGCCCCAATTCGACACGTCGGGGATTTGTGTGCCCAGGACCACACCGACGAATGTGCCGCCCGTCCACGCGATGAACATCGTTATGCCCGAACCCAGCATGTACCACGGCTTGTATCGTGCCTCGTGGCCCTGGAAGTAGGCAATGCTGACCGCATAGGTCTGGTCGGTGAGGAGGAAGCCAAGCGGGAGCAGCATCCGCTGTGCGACGCCTTTCAGGTGTACGCCGAGGGATGCGGCGTAGAGAATATGCCGCATGTTGATGACAAACGTCGCAAAGAGGACAACCGCGAGGCCGCTGCCTTCGGCGAGTAGCCCCACAGCAGCGATTTGCGAGGCCCCGGCCAGCACCGTCATCGACATGAGGAGGGTGGTCCAGGAAGTGAAGCCATTGTTCACGGCCAGTGCGCCAAACACCATGCCGAAGGGTAAAGCGCTTAACGCAAGCGGAAGTGTTGTGCGGATTGCGGCTAACAGTGCGTGCCGCCTCGAATGGACTAGGGAGGCATCGTCGGGCATGTTTGGCTCCTGGGATTCGTGCAGATTGCACGCATTGTAGCGCGGGCCAGAAAATCACGTAGGTCCATGTGACGCCGAAACGTCGACACCGATGCTTTACACCGTACCCAGGACGGCGTTATAGAGGTTTGCGTAGGTGCCGCCCCGTGCGACCAACGCCTCGTGCGTGCCCTGCTCCTCGATGCCGTTTTCGGTCATCACAAGGATGCGGTGGGCGTTCTTCACTGTGGAGAGGCGATGCGCGATTACGAGGGTGGTTCGGCTGGAGGCGAGTTCCTCTAGCGCACGCTGAACGGCTTTCTCGCTTTCGGTATCTAGAGAACTGGTCGCCTCATCGAAGATGATTACCGGTGGGTCCTTCAGAAAAACGCGGGCGATGCTGAGGCGTTGTTTCTGGCCTCCGCTGAGCTTGACGCCGCGCTGGCCGATGTCGGTGTCGTAGCCGCGGGGTAGGGCGGTGATGAAGTCGTGGGCGTTGGCCTTTATGGCGGCTGCGATGACCTCGGCGCGGGTGGCATCGCGTTTGCCGTAGGCGATGTTCTGCGCGACAGTGCCCGCGAATAAATACACATCCTGATGCACGACCCCGATGTGCGCACGCAGCGATCGCAACGATATGTCACGGATGTCGATGCCGTCGAGCAGAATCGCGCCCGCCGTGACATCGTAGAAGCGTGGGATGAGCGAACAGAGTGTGGTTTTCCCGACACCGGAGGTACCCACGAGCGCGACAAATTCACCGCGCTGTATGTCGAGCGACAGGTTGTGCAACACAACGGGGGAGTCGGGGTGGTAGCGATAGCTTACGTCGACAAAACGAATGTCGCCATGAATGTGGCTCGGTGATGTTGCGTCTGGCGCGTCGTGAATGTCTGGCGTAATTTCCAGAATATCCATGAAGCGGTTGAAGCCGGTGATGCCCTCCTGGTACAACCTTGCGAAGTTCACGAGGCGTTGCACGGGTTCCACGAGAATGCCGACGTACAGCAGATAGGCCAGCAGGTCGGCGAGATCGAGCGCGCCGTTAGCGATTCGAACGCCACCCACGACAAGCACCGCAATCGTGATAAGTTGACTGAAGCCGATCATGCCCGCGAAGAGGTAAGCCGAGCTGCGATAATCATCGCGGCGGCTTTCGATGAAGCGGTTGTTCTCGTGGGCGAACTTCGCTGTTTCGATGTGCTCGTTGGTGAAGGACTGCACGACACGAATTCCAGCAAGGGTGTCTTCCACCTGTGCGTTGATGTCGCCGACGCGCTCTTTGCTCTTGCGGACGGCGACACGCATCTTTCGGTTGAAGTAGTATGCGTAGATGGTCATGATGGGCACGAAAAACAGAATCACCAGCGTGAGTTGCAGATCGAGCGTGAATGAAATGGCGATGACGCCGATGAGATTGATGAGCGCGATAGCGAGGTCTTCGGGGCCGTGGTGGTATAACTCGGATAGCAGGAAGAGATCGTGCGTGATGCGGGACATCAACTGGCCGGTTTGGCGCTCGTCGTAGAAGCTGAACGGCAAGTGCTGATAGTGCGCGAATAACTCGGCGCGCATGTCGCTTTCCATGAGCGCGCCCATGGTGTGGCCCATGTAATCTACAAAGAAGTTGCACAACGCGTGCACCGCGACCAGCAGCACCATCAACGCACCGACGGCATAAATTTGACCGATCGTCTGCGAGGTGACGCCAGCGAGCACATCTTTTGTGAGGTAGCGGGCGAGTAATGGTATCGCCAGCGCGATCGCCGAAATCAACAGGGCGGCGAGCATATCGGCGACGAAGAGGTGCCAATAGGGCCGGTAGTACGATAGGAATTTGCGGGTGCGCGTGGAGATCACGTTGTGGGAGGCTCCTTGTCGCTTTACCGAGGGTACATACTACTGAACTTGCCTATGGTTTACAACGGTCCAATAGGGGGCTAAAATGCAGGTGTTTTCGGTTATGAAAATGACGCTTTTCGTAGCTAAGCTCGATGCATGTATCATTCGCTTTCAGACCGTTGCCGTCGGTACCCGCCATTTAGGCGTTGTGCGCCGCCTGCACGAAAAACGTTTGTATGTGGCCGATGCCCTTTAGTGTCAGCGGCGCACGCGCAAACAGGCGATAGCCCTGCGGCAACAGAGCTGCCGTCGTTTCGGAGATGTGAACCTTACCCGGCCTGCCGGATGCCTCCACGCGGCTTGCCGTGTTGACCGTATCGCCCCACAGGTCGTAGGCAAACTTCATTTTGCCGATGACGCCGGCAACTACTGGCCCCGAGTGCACCCCAATGCGAATGTTGAAATCCAACCGGTAGCGGTGATTGATCTCCTGCACGACCCGCAGCATATCCAGGGCCATGTTCACGGCCATCATCGCATGCTGAGGATGCTCGCGCGGGACCCCACAAACGGCCATGTAGGCATCTCCAATCGTCTTGATCTTTTCGAGGCCGTGCAGTTCGGTGAGCCGGTCGAAGTCTGAGAAAATCTCGTTCAGCAGTGTGATGAGGTGGGTCGGCGATGTTTGGCGGGTAAACGCCGTGAACCCCACAAGGTCTGCGAACAGCACCGACGCGCTCTCGAACTCGTCCGCGATAATTTTGCGCCCCTCCTTGAGTTGATCAGAAATCGGAACTGGCAGAATGTTGTGCAATAAGTCTTCCGACTTTGCGTGCTCCTCTTCGAGCGCCAGTTCGAGTTTTCGGCGCTCGGTGATGTCTTGAATGCTCACCGCAGCGAAGCTGTCATCGCGCATGTTCGACCCCGCTACACGATCGATCGGTTCGATGTTGACATGAAAATGACTCCCACTCGCGTGGTCATCGCCGATAAACTCGAAGCCGATTTCGCCCTCAACTCGCTGTTGCGCGATCTCCCAGGCACCGGCTAACTGCGCCGCGAAGTCGCCATACGCGGTGCCAAATACGTCATGAAGATACTGCCCGGAGGCCGCGTCGATACCCGACAGGCCCCAATCCTGAATCGTGCGGTTGGCACGGATTACCCGACCCTCACGGTCGACCAGGCAAACCACCTGGCCGATGGCATCCGCGGTTGCTTCCCACTCGTGTTTGGCTGCGGTTACCTGCTCGGTCGCTCGTTTGAGGGCGTTCTCCATCGTGATGATGCGCTCACCCACGCGTACACAGGCGCGCATTTCACGGTTTTGGAACGGTCGCCGCAGGTAATCGTCTACACCGGATTCGAGGCCGGTCATGCGGGCATCTTTTTCTTCCCGCGCAGAGATCATAATGATGTACACGTAATAATCTGTGATGGTCTCGCGCACGTACTGCACAAACTCGATGCCCGTGAGGTTGGGCATCATCCAGTCCACCAAAACCAACTGAATCCGCTCGCGTTGTAGAACCTCCAGGCCCTCTTGTCCATCGGCAGCCGCATAGATTTCGTGGCCAGTCTTCATCAAGATCATCTCCAACATCTCGATGTTAGCGGCACTGTCGTCCACGATCAGAATTTTCATAGGGTCATGATCCATCCTAAAGCAGGTCGGTGGCAGCGCGCGTGTTCGGTAAGTAGTGGCGATGATGAGAGCGCACATGCGCGCCTATTATGTCACAGAGTTCATCACGGTCGCATCTGGCTGCCCCACTGCGCTTGCAGCGGTGAACGTAGCCTGCCCGCATCGGACGTTGCTGAGCAACTGGCGCGATTTGAACGTTGGTGACGATACCCACGCCTGCCGGTGTTGGCTGAGCAAGTGATTATCGATCGTGTGAGGCAGAGTGTGAGTTTGTCTGTCGTTCGAGAACAGCGCATCGTGTTGTGAAATAATTCTCAATGTTGACAGATTTACGTCGTTGATCGTAATATGTAAACGTTTACTCTCAGTAAACGTTTACACGAAAAACTACACCTTAGGAGCATTTTCCCCATGAAACGTATCCCCCTTATTCTGTTAGCTTTACTCACGATCTTCAGTGCCTCACTGGTCACTGCACAGGATTCGGTTGAGCTGACCATCGCAACCGTCAACAACCCCGACATGGTCGTGATGGAAAGCTTCACCGAAGCATTCGAGGCTGAATACCCCGGCATCACTTTGGAATGGGTTGTGCTGCCAGAGAATGAGCTGCGTGACACGGTTACAACCGACGTGGCGACTGGTGCAAGCAGCTTCGACGTGATCACCGTCGGTATGTTCGACACCCCGATCTTCGCTGCAAACGATTGGATTCTTTCCATTGATGCGCTGTTCGCGGAGTATCCCGACAGTGTGCAGTCGAACTACAACGTCGACGACATCCTGGAAGGCGTTCGTTTGGGCGTATCCTACGAGGGCGAGCTGTACTCGCTGCCGTTCTACGGGGAATCCAGCATGGTGATGTACAACACGGACCTGTTCGAGGCTGCTGGTGTTGAAATGCCAGCCGAGCCAACGTGGGAAGAGATCCGCGAGATTGCCTGCCAAATCCACGACCCCGAGAATGGCACCTACGGTATCGTGCTGCGTGGCCTGCCGGGCTGGGGCCAGGGTATGGCTGTGATGACTACCGTCGCCAACACATTTGGTGCACGCTGGTTCGATGAGAACTGGGAACCCCAGTTGACTTCGCCGGAGTGGAACGAAGCGATCAGCTTCTATATCGACCTCGTCAACGAGTGTGGCCAGCCTGGGCCGACCAGCGTCGGCTTCGTGGAGGCGCTCACCCTGATGTCGCAGGGGCAGGCAGGTATGTGGGTGGACGCAACGGTGGCCGCTGGCTTCCTCTCCGACCCATCGCAGTCTGAGATTGTTGACAGCCTCGGCTTTGCACCGGCACCGGTTGGCCCGGTTCCTAAGGGCAACCACTGGCTGTGGTCCTGGAACCTGGGTATCCCCGCCACCACGGAGCACCCGGCAGAGGCACTCCAGTTCATCACGTGGGCGACCAGCACGGATTACATCAACCTAGTTGGTGAGACCAACGGCTGGCAGACTATCCCGCCGGGAACCCGCGTCTCCACCTATGAAAACCAGAACTACCTGGACGCAGCACCGTTTGCACCGACCGTACTCGGCCTGATGCAAGCCGCCGACCCGACCGACGCACAGCGCGACCCGACACCGTACGTGGGTATCCAGTTCGTGGGTATTCCTGAATTCCAGGGCATGGGTACGGATGTGTCTCAGTTTATCGCAGAGGCCTTCGTTGGCGACGTGACCGTTGCCGAAGCACTGGAACGTGCCAATGAAGCCACTCGGGAGGCCATGGAAGAAGCTGGCTACTACGAATAAATAACATCTACCGCCCGCTGGGCGGCGTGAAGGGCAACCGATGTGCGGTTGCCCTTTCATCTAAGCCATCATGCCATCAACCGAAAGAGACTGCCGATTGCAGGCCCTAGGCCACCCTAGGCTTTTGTGAACCGCAATGATGTACAGAAAGCGGTATCGTCTCGCTACTCGTTAATCGGAACATTCAACTTCTGGCATAATATACCTTTTATTAAGGTGATTTCAATATGACCCAACAAACGAAAACGCTCGCGGCATCTGGCAATACCACCGCCCGTGAGCAGATGTCTGATACGGCGATCCGGCGCATACTCATCTGGCCGGCGGTGGTCTATATGATAATCGTGACCCAAGTGCCGCTGCTGTACACCCTGCGTTTCAGCTTCGAACGTTGGAACATGAACCGCCCCGACCGACGCGGCTTCACCGGTTTCGATAATTATGTCGATGTCATCACAAACGATGATTTTTGGACGATTATTCTCAACACGGGGGTGCTCACCGGGGCCGTTGTGTTGGTGACATTTATTTTAGGGTTAGCATTTGCGCTACTGCTCAATCGTAGCTTCCCCGGGCGTGGCATTGTGCGCACGATGTTGATTACACCCTTTCTCATCATGCCAACGGTCTCTGCCGTTGTATGGAAAAATGTGCTACTAGACCCCTCGTTCGGTTTTATCACGAGGCTTATCCAAGCAATGGGCTTCCCGGCATTGGACTTCCTGGGCGACTTCCCCATGATCTCGGTAATCACGATTGTCGTGTGGCAGTGGATGCCGTTTATGATGTTGATCTTGCTGGCTGGTTTGCAGTCGCTGAGTATGGATCAGGTAGAAGCCGCGCAGATCGACGGCGCGAGTCCACCGGGCATATTGCGCTTCGTGATACTGCCGCACCTTCGGCGGTACATCGAGATTGCCGTGTTGATGGAGATTCTGTTTATTCTCAGCGTCTTCGGTGTCATCTTCATCACAACGACGGGTGGCCCGGGTATCCAAACGACCAATTTATCCTACGCAATCTACGATGAGGCATTCAGCAGCCGCGACATTGGCGACGCCAGCACGATGGGTATTTACGCGATCATCCTGGCAAACATCGTCGTCACGTTCTTTGTACAAGCTCTCCGCCGAGGCTCTCAGGAAGGAGTAACCGCATGAAAATGAAAACATGGCAGAGCGTATCACTCAACACGGTCACCTATCTTGCGGCGATCATCATCTTCTTCCCAATCGTCTGGACGATTGTCACCTCCTTCAAGACGGAGCGCGAAGCGTTCAACTTTCCGCCAGCGTTTATCCCGGTGTTTTCGTTGAAGGCCGCCGAAGAACCGGACGCAGCAGCAGCACCCGACGAGGCAGGCGAAGAAGAGGAAGCTGAGGAGGAAGCCTATTCGATTTTTTACGAGGCAACCCTCAACAACTACCGCCGTGCGATCTTCGATGCAGATTTTATGAAGCCGCTCATCAACACGCTGTGGATTACCGTTTTTTCGACCGGTGCGGCGCTGCTGCTGGGCATCCCTGCGTCGTATGCACTGGCCTACAAACCGGATGGACGCAGTAACTTCACGCTCCTCTGGTTGATCTCCACCCGAATGTTGCCCCCTGCCGGGGTGATTGTTCCCCTGTTCCTCATCGCCCGAGACCTGAGCCTACTGGACACTCGAATGGGCATGATTGTCATCTACACGGGGATGAACCTGCCGCTCGTCATCTGGATGATGCGCTCGTTTTTGTTGGATGTGCCGTACGAAATACTTGAGGCCGGGCGTATCGATGGGGTGTCGTTGTTCGATGAATTTCGTTATCTGGTGTTGCCGTTGGTCGCACCAGGGCTTTTCGCAACGGCGTTGCTGTGTATGATCTTCACCTGGAACGAGTTCTTCTTCGCCTTCAATATTGCCAAAAGCCAGGCAGAACCGCTGACGGTGTACATTTCGTCATTCAAGACGGGGCGTGGACAGTTCATCGCGCTCATGTCGGCAGCATCGATGCTATCGGTATTGCCGGTGGTTATTGCTGGCTGGTTCGCACAGAAACAATTGGTGCAGGGCCTGACGATGGGTGCTGTGAAATAGACGCAAGGAGTCTATGAGGAGCCTTATCGGTGAATAGGAAAGGCAAAAGTGGCCCGACGATGCATGAAGTCGCGGTGGAGGCAGGGGTTTCCATCGCCACTGTCTCTCGCGTGATAAACGGCAATGGGTCGGTGAGTAAACCGCTCGAACTCGCCGTGCAGAAGGCCATGAAAAAGCTGCACTATCATCCCAGTTCATTGGCACGTAGTCTGAAAACGAATCGGACAATGTCGGTGGGCGTTGTTGTGCCGCTGTTGGAGCATCCTGGGTACAGCCGGATGGCGTCTGGCGTGGAAAAAGCCCTGTTTGAAAATGGCTATCGTGGGCTGATCTGCAATTCTGAAGAAGATGAGCAACGCGAAAATACGTACATCAACATGCTGTTGCAGCAGCGTGTCGATGGCATCATCATCAACACATCGGCACGTGACCCGAAGTATCTTAAGGAACTCAAGCAGAACAATGTGCCGATTGTCCTATTCGACCGCACCGTCGAGGGAGTGGATTGTAACCAGGTATTTTGCGACAATTCGCGTGGTGGGTACACGGGGGTGGAGCATCTCGCAAAACTTGGCCATCGGCGCATCGGCTTGCTTGCCGCGCCCAAATACCCTGAGGTGATGAAACGCCGACTTGCGGGTGCAAAGCAGGCCATGCTCGACTATGAGATGGATGATGACCCGGACTTAGTTCAAAATCTGGATTCGCAACTATTTAATATGGGGTATGACGCTGGAACGCGACTGCTGCAAATGGAGAGACCGCCAACAGCAATTTTCTCCCTTACCGATGTGACTGCTGTTGGGCTGCTGCACGCCGCATTTGAACGAGGGGTTCGTGTTCCCGATGATCTATCGGTAGTTGGCTACGACGATTTGCCGATTGCCAGCTACATGACCCCTACCCTTACAACAATTCGCCAGCCATTGCTGGAGATGGGTCAGAAAGCCGTAGAGCTTTTGATCAAGAGTATCGAAAACCCCGACGCACCGTCTGAGCGTGCTGTTTTGCAAACGAACTTAGTGGTAAGAAATTCAACAGCTGCACTGCATTAACTGTCTATAAGGAGTGCTTTCATGAAGGCCGTTGTCTTTCCGGCTCCGGAGCAAATCTCACTGGAAACTGTACCAGACCCAACCCCAGCACATGGCGAGGTAGTTGTAAAGATCGCCCGTTCTGGCATTTGTGGGACGGATATTCACATTTATCAAAATGAATATCTGTCGGACTTCCCACTGATACCAGGACACGAGTTCAACGGTGAGGTGGTTGCCATTGGTGATGGTGTTGAGATGGACATCACGGTGGGGCAACGGGTTGCTGTAGACCCCAACCTGTACTGCATGCACTGTGATTTCTGCCGTAACGAACGGGCAAACCACTGCCTGAACTGGCAAGGAATCGGCGTTACGCGGTCGGGTGGCTTTGCCGAGTACATCAATGTACCAGCACGCGCGTGCTATCACCTACCGGACAACATGACAGACCAACAGGCCGCATTTATTGAACCGCTCTCGTGCGTGGTATACGCCCTCAAGCGCTTTACGGTGTCTCCTGCGGATAATGTGCTTATTATCGGCGCAGGTCCGATGGGCTTACTGCTCGTCCAGGCCTTGCGGCACAACGGCGCGGCCAATATCACGGTTACCGAGAAGCAACCCACCAGGCTGAATATGGCACAGTCGATGGGTGCGTCGCATGTGGTGATTGCGGATGCCCAGCAGACTGATAGGCTTAAGGGGATTCAGGAATATGGCTACGACGTGGTGATCGATGCCACAGGCGTGCCGGCGGTGATTGAGGGTGCCTTCCAGTATCTGAAGCCGGGCGGGCGCTATCTACAGTTCGGCGTTACCCCTATAGACAGCAAGGTACAAATTAGCCCCTACGATATCTTTAAGAACGATTGGACGATTGTCGGGTCTTTCGCCCTGAACTACACATTCTTACCGGCGATCGATTGGCTGGCAAACGGCGTGATTGATGTCGCGTCCCTTGTCAGCCACACCGTCCCGCTTTCAGAATTCTCAGCGTCCTTCGATGCCTTTCGGGCTGGGGAGACGTTAAAGGTTCACATCGATATGCAGGCCTAAGCCAGTGACTGAAAGTCCTGATAAAAGAATCGAGCAGAAATAGCAAACTATGAACCTCTCAGAACTTTTATGAGCCATTTTTTAGTGATTTTCAATCACCGAACTTTTGGCGTATGGCTTAA
>CAYSVE010000048.1:0-15809 GCA_964434365.1 uncultured Anaerolineaceae bacterium
ATGCGATGGAGTTGCCCAGCCATGGGCCAAAGTTATCCTCGAAGCCGCCGCTGAGGCCGATATCCTGCACGCCGAGGTCGAGCAGGGTGCGGAAGCTAACACCCGTGGGCACATCGGGGACGACGCCGCCAACTTGCAACGTGAGTTCATCCATCGTGTCGATGAAGGCACCGTCGGTGCGGACAGCGGCGAAAATAAGGGTGTCCGATGGGAAGGCACGCGCGAGGGTCGCGAGTTCGGCGGTGGGGGTGGCTGTCGCCACAGGGACCAGCATGAGCATCAACAATACGATCAAGAGGCGTTTCATCACGTACTTCGATCCTTTCGATTGTGAGGTTACCCTCTAAGCATAGTGATTTTTTCCGCAAAAGGAAATTTGGCCAGGTGCCACTGCCCCCGAACCGGTGCGCGCTAACGGCCTACAGCGCGGGGTGTCCCTTCGGCAGCAGCAAGCAATAGCCGCTACCCGGTATACGGTAGACCTGCTCTTGCAGTTGTGGCACATCGCACAGGGACCCGACACCAACCAGCACGTGCACGTTGCGGTCGTCTAGCACTTGTTGCATCGCCGGGCCATCGACCAGCGCCACAGTCCGGTTCGGTAGCAGGGGCATAAAGTGGAAAAGCAAGTAGCGCCCCTGGAAAAACCCTACCGTGCCGTTCTCTGGCGTGACGGACAGGATGTGCGCGGCTACTTCGGTTTCACCGGGCACCACGCCAAGCGGCAAACGCCCTTCCAGGGCAAGCGAAAGCCGGAAAGGCCGGTTAAGCATCTGCGTCGATGTACGAAACTGAAACGAAAACGCCACCGCCAAACACACGATGACAATCGGCATGCCGCGCCGAACAACGAGCCACGGCACCGCCCCTGCGAACAGCAACGGCAGGAAGATCAAGAAGTAGCGGTGTCGCCACGGGCTATAGGGCGTTATCATCGAGAAGAGCAACAGCCAGCTATAGCCCACCAGCAGAAAAAGGCCGCTCCACAGCGCACGTTGGACCGCGTTATTCGGCCCGCCTGTTCGTGCGAACCACCACGCCCGCATCAGCAAAGCCACCCCAAGCGGCAGCGCGCTTAACAGCACGAGGTAGCCGATGGGACCATACCCCACGGAAATCGATTCGCGTTTGGCCGGCGACTCATCGAGGTAGTAGAAAATTCGCTCACCAGCGAGGTCCAGCGATAGCGCGTCGCTGAGCCAGCGATACACGGCATCGTGGGCGCGGAGCAGCGCGTGCGTGTAGTGCTTCTGGACGGGATACGGCGACCAATCCATCGACTGAAAGTGGTAACGTACGAGGTTTGCGGGCGCGTTGTAGAAGTGTTCTCGCCGCCCAGCGTCGAACACATCGCTAGAGCTATCGACATCGAGCGAGGTGATGGGGTTGCCGAAGCTCAGCGTGTTCAGCACATAGTTGTAGGCCCCGAACAACGCAAACCCAACGATGCAACTCACAGCTAATGGCACCAACTTTCGAACGGCCCCCACAAAAACCAACTTCCGCGCGCGCGTCGTGGAGGGGCGCGTAGACGCTGCCCTCGCGCCCGCTGCATACACCACAGCGACAACAACCAACAGCACCGCCGCCCCCGGCAGCAGAAAAAATGCCGTGTACTTCGTGCCCAGCATCAACCCGAAAGCCACCCCCGCATAGGCGGTCGCGGTGCGGCTACCGCGTAAGCTCGCAATGGCAAAAACCAGAAAACTGACGGCGGTCGCAGCCGTGTGCATGTCGTTCTGCTTAGACCCCATCTGCAACACGCTCTGCGGCAGCGAGAGCAGCAACACCGCCGCCACGACCGCCCCGGCGAGGGTCGCACCAGCCTGCCGCGCGAGTGCGTACGTCCCGGCCCCGGTGACGATACCCGCCAACCAGGGTGGCACCACCAACAGCGTGTAGGTTCGTAGGCTGATGCTCATCACCCACAGGTAGACGAACGACGCGTTCGGTGGGAACTCGTTGAGGCGGTGGTTGTGCGCGAAAAAATGGCGCGCCGTACCCTGCTGAAGCCAGAAATATGCGCGCGGCAAATGGTAGATGCTCGCGTCGCCGGTGATGCCGGGGAAGGCAAGCGCCAGCGCAAGACTGTAAATCGCAAGGCCACCGCTTATGGCAATGAGCAGTGCCAGCAGCGGGCGTGCTCGTGCGGAGCGCACGACACGCCACCGTGGTATGAGGGTCGGGTACCCACGCAACACCCATACGAGGAAGGCCGCGCCGAGCATCACAAACTGCCCCACAAGGTACCCTGGCCACCAGATGCTCCGCATCTCCGAGAGAATTTGCGTCAGCAGTACGATTTGGCCGTAGCACACTACACCGAAGGCGAGGCCATTTTGTGCGCGGGACCGCAACGGGAACGACGCCACGATCATCGATGCGGTAAGGACCAGCAACGCACCGCAGAGCAAAAATAGCGCACCGCTCATCATCGTCTAGCCCTCACTCCTCGGGCATGTCGAAATAACCAGGCGGGACCATCAGGCAAAAGTTCGGGTGGTCCAGTTGATGAATATACCGGTCGAGGCGCTCGGAGTTACACAGGCCGCCATACACCACGGCGGCCTGCACCTCGCGCGACTCCAACACCTCCGAGATATTTTGCCTATCGAGCAGGATGAGGTGTCGATCGGGCAGGTGGGGAATTTGATGAAACAAGAGGTAAGGTCCCTCGACGAACGCAACCGTCCCGTTGTGCGGGGTTATCGCAAGCACCTCATCCGTGACGAACGTATCACCAGGCCATTCGCCGATATTCCGCCCGCCGTCCAGCGCCACGGCGACACGTCCAGGGCGCGCCAACATGTGTGTCGTTGTGGCGTATTGGTAAATCAGGCCTATGCCAACGCACAGCACTAAAATAGACCAGCCCCGCCGATTCGCCAACAAGGGAATGCCCCCAGCTAACAGCAAAGGCATAAACACGATGAAATAGCGTGGTCGCCACGGGCTGTATGGCACGATAAGCGCGAATAGAAGCAGCCAACTCCAGCCGGCAAGAAGCAGCATGCTGCTCAGGAATGCGTCCTGACCCTGCGCTGTGTGTTCACCCCGCCGCCGAAGCCACATCGCGCGCGGCACTAACACCACCCCCAACGGCATCGCGACCAGCACCAACGCATAGCCGACTGGCCCGTACCCCAACACATTATCCGATGGTTTGGCGGGGTTACCCAACGCGTAGGGGAAGATGCCGTCGCCAGCCACATTGAGGTTCAGCGTGCGGTCTAGCCAAGCAAAACCGATTTGATGCGCCATAAACACCGTACTCACGTGCCCATTGCCGACCGCGTACGGTGCCCAGTCCATCGTTTGATAGGCATAGCGCGCGAGGTTTGCCTGCGTGTTGTAGAAGTGCGGTGCACGTTCCGGGTCGAAGGCACTACTCGACCCGTCCATGTCACTCGATGTGATGGGGTTGCCCACATTGATCGCCGTCAGCACGTAGTTATAGGCCCCAAACAGCGCAAACCCCACAAGGCAACTGAACGCGAGGGGTGCCAATCGTCGGAACGCCACCACAAGTGCCGACGCTACCGAACGCGTCGTGTAGGGGCGAGGCCGTGGCTCGCCCACCGTAGGCACCACAGCGACAACAACCAACATCACCGCGAGGCCCGGCAGCAGAAAAAATACCGTGAACTTTGTGCCGAGCATCAACCCGAAGGCCACCCCCGCACAGGCGGTCGCCGTGCGGCTACCGCGCAGCCCGGCCAACGCAAACACAAGGAACGCCACCGTCATCGCAGCGGTGTGGGCGTCGTTCTGCTTGGTTGCCATCTGCACGATGGGCTGTGGCATAGTGAGGAAGAGCACGCCTGCTGCAACCGCGCCGTGCCGGTTGCTGCCCACCGTCCGCGCCAAGGCGAACGTCCCTAGCGCGGCGACGCCCCCCGCCAGCCACGGCGCAATCACCAGCAGAAGATAGTTGTGGCGGCTCACACTCATAATCCAGGCGTAGACGTATGACGCGTTCGGTGGGAACTCGTTCATGCGGAAGTTCCCTGCGGGGAAGTGCCGCGCGGTACCGTGCTGCAACCAGAAGTACGCCCGTGGCAAATGGTACACACTCGCATCGGCGGTGATGGCCGGGAACGCCAACGCCAGCACAAGACTGTAAATCGCAAGGCCACCGCTTATGGCAATGAGCAGTGCCAGCAGCGGGCGTGCTCGTGCGGAGCGCACGACACGCCACCGTGGTATGAGGGTCGGGTACCCACGCAACACCCATACGAGGAAGGCCGCGCCGAGCATCACAAACTGCCCCACAAGGTACCCTGGCCACCAGATGCTCCGCATCTCCGAGAGAATTTGCGTCAGCAGTACGATTTGGCCGTAGCACACTACACCGAAGGCGAGGCCATTTTGTGCGCGGGACCGCAACGGGAACGACGCCACGATCATCGATGCGGTAAGGACCAGCAACGCACCGCAGAGCAAAAACAGACCCACCCCGATCATCGTAGCGCTCTGCCCTCGTCGCCCAGGCGATAGATGTGGGCATAGGCTACGCCGTGGATGCGAACCGTGTGGTGCAGCGTCTCGTTAGCCAAGACATCGGCCACTTCGGCGGGTTCTCGCTGCCGTTGGTTGATGTACACTAGCGCGTAGTCGCTGCTGGCGTAGTCGTCGCGGAAGCGCGTCATCGTCACGCAGTCGGCTGGCAGGTAGTGCCGCAGATAGCGGCTGTACTCGTTCATCAGGTCGATTCGCTGCGTGCAGTCATCGGTCAGGTCGGTGATGATGTAGGCCGCAGCAGCATCGAGGCCCTCGCCCCAGCCGACGGGTAGCACGAAGTCGGCGGCGCGACCGCCCCCCAGCAACGGATTGTAGTACGCCAACTCGTGCGGGAAGTACCAGGCGGCGTTGGCCGCAAACGCGACCGTCACCGCAGCCCACCCGGCCCAGCGCGGCCCGATTTTCACGCGAGAGACGGCCCACGCGAGGCCCATCGCCGCGATGAAGCCCAAGGCCGGGAAGGTCGGCAGGGCGTAGCGGTCGAACTTTTTGGGCTGCGTCGCCATCAATAGCAAAAACCCGACGACGTAAATCATCAGCGCGAGGGTCGTCCAGCGGCGGCTGCGCAACGCGGGGCGCGTGATCGCGAATAGGCCCAACAGCACGCCGACGCTCGTCCATGGCGTGAGGCGCAGCGGCACCGCCACCGCATAGAACAGCGCGCCGGGGTCTGCGATTGGCGCGCCCCAGAAGTAATTCCCGCTCTCGTGCGGGCTGAGGGCCACGCCCACGCCGAACTGCAAGCGCTCGGCAATGCCGCTGATGTTCGTCCATGCGCCGGGGTAGAAGGCCACCCACGCGCCGACGGCCAGCAAGCCCCACACGACCATCGGTAAAATTACACTTAGGGGCCATCGCCGCCAATTGCGATAGCGTGGGATTAACCCGGCGAGGCCCAGCGGCGCGGCCATGTAAAACAGCGTGAACTTCGCCAGCGCGGCCAGCCCACAACACACCGCGCTGAAAATCAACCAGCCCCAGCGCACCCGCCCCACCGATGGGTCGTCGTCGTAGCGAAAGGCGACCAGCCCCGCCAATATCGACAGCGTTGCAAACGAGGTCGTTAGCGCATCGATGTGCAGAATTCGGCTGTGTGCAACCAACAGCGGCTCGAACGCCCAGATGAGCGCCCCCAGCAACGCGGCCCGCTCCCCGAACAGGCGCGGCAACAACAAGGCGTACGCCAGCGCGACACACAGCGTGTTCAGCAAAATAGCCGGTAGCCGAATCACGGGTAGCCATGCGATGAGGTCGAGTTCTTCGGCCCACTTGCCGCTGATCTCCTGCGCGGCCAACAGCCCGACCGCGCCCGTGTGCATGGTTAGCACGCCGGGGTGATGCGTGATTACGGTGCCCTGCCAGTCGCCGCGTTCCAGCGCCCGCAGAAAAATCAACGAGCGCATGGGCCAGTGCTTTTCCTCGTCGTCGGTGTAAACGGTGACGGGGAGGGCGCGTGGCACCAGCGCCAGCAGGAAAATCGCCAGCGCGAACAATGCCCGGTTACGAACGGTCATGGTGTGTCTCGCACATCGTAGATGTACACATAGTCGATGCCGTGTAGGCGAACCGTGTACAGCGGGGCCTTGCCAGCTTGCAACATCTGCTGCTCGAAGATGGCGGTCTCCCCACGCTGACGGTCGGCCACGTACGTCACGACGAAATCGGCAGTTTGGGCGATGTCATCGCTATCCCAGTATGGCACGAGGTCTACGCAATCGACATCGTAGTGTGCAAAGTGTGCCCGACGCCCAACCATAATCACCGGTTCATCCTCGCAGTTGAGGTGATGCGCACGCATATACCCCACAGCCTCGTTAAGGCCCTCGCCCCAGCCGATATTCATCACGTAGTTGGCGGTTCGGCTGCCACCGAACAAGGGATTGTAGTACGCCAGCAAATAGGGGGCGTACCAAACGAGCGTGCCGACCATCGCGAGGACAGCGGTGCCCCACCCCACCCAAGGCGGGATGCGCCGCACGCGCGCCCACAACCGCGCGACGAGGTCCGTCAGCCATAGCAACCCCACCGCCGCCACGATGTCCAGCGCGAGGAAAATCGGCAACATGTAGCGGTCGAACTTCTTCGCCTGTAGCGTCATCAACAGGATAAAGCCGACCGAAAACCCGAGCAGCGCCACGACGCCCGCCCGCCCGCGCCAACCACCCCGAAACGCCCGCACGAAACCAGCCACAGTTCCGATGAACACCCAGGGGGTGATGCGCATCGCAATCGCAACCCAGTAGAACCACCGGCCCGGGTCATCGACGACCTGGCCCCAGAAGTAGTTGCCGCCGCCGTGGGGCGATGTCGCCAGCACACTGCCATACAGCAACTCCTGTATGACACCCACCGGGTTCGCCCACAGGGCAGGGTACAGCACAAACCAGGTCACGAAGACGACACCGGTCCACGCGGCCATTGGCAGGACCACCCAGCACAGCAAGCGATACCAGCGGTTCGGTTGGCGGAACCACGCCTCACGCATTTCGAGGGCGGCAAGCCCCAGCGGTGCCGACACGTACAGCATCGTGAGTTTGGTTAAAGAGGCCAACCCGGCGAAAACCGCACTTACGACCAGCCAGGTCCAGCGTACGTTGGCCGTTTGTGGCTCGTCATCGGCGTGGAACGCAACCAGACCGGCCAAAAAAGCCCAGGTAACAAACGTGGTACTCAGCGAATCGACGTGTAGCACCTGGCTGTGCGCCACATGGAAAGGGTTCGTCGCCCATAGCAACGCCGCGAGGAGCGCAACCCGCTCGCCGAACAGACGTCGCAGCATCAGCGCATAGGCCAGGGCGATGGCCGCCGCGTGGACCAGTACAGACGGCGCGCGTAGCAGCGGCAGGTATGGCACCAAACTCATCGCCTCCGCCGACGTGCCCGTCACCCGTTCTGTGAGGAGGATGCCGCCACTGCTGAGCCACAGCGTCAGCACACCGGGGTGGTAGGCCTGCACCGTGCTGCTGTAGTCGGCAGTTTGCAGCGCATGCAAAAACCCCCGCGAGCGCGCGATCCACTTATCCATCTCATCGGTGGTGTGGAAGGGGGTCGGTAGCGCGCGCGGCACCAGCGCGAGCACGAATATCGCGAGGGTGAGCAGCGCCCGGTTGCGAACACTCATCGCGAAGCTCGCAAATCGTAGACGTGGGCGTAGTCGATACCGTGGATGTGCACGGTGTAGCCGGGTGTGTCGTCGGCGACCTGGGCCAGCAGCAGTTGAATCGTGGTGTGCTCGCCGCGCTGCACCTGCTCGATATATGTGACGACGAAGTCCGTTTCGCTAAAGTCCTCCGACCACGTCACGACTTCGGCGCAGCCCAAATCGTACTGCCGCAGGTGATCTTCGTAGTTGGTTTTCACAGCGGCGAGCGCCGTGCAGTCGTCGGCCTCGGTTTGCTCGCGAATGTAGCGCGCTGCCTCATCGAAGCCCTCGCCCCAGCCAATATCCACGGTAAAGGCCGCCGCGCGCCCACCCCCTAGCAGCGGATTGTAGTACGCATTGAGGTAGGGGTAATACCACAGCAGCATCAACGTATACACGCCAACCACCGCCGCCCAACCCAGCCGCGCGGGGACGCGACGCAACGCGGGCCACCAGCGCCTTGCTATCGTGATGAGCCACAGCACACCCACCGCCGCGATGATATTCAGCGCGGGGAAAATCGGCAGCATGTAGCGGTCGAGCTTTTTGGGTTGCAGCAGCATCAGCAACACAAAGCCGACCGAAAAGCCGATGAGCGCGGCGATGGTTGTGCGCCCGTGCCAGCCCTGCCGAAACACGCGCCCCGCAGCCGCAAGCAGGCCAACGAGCACCCACGGCACCACCCGCAGCGCAATCACAACCGGGTAGTACCAGCGGCCAGGGTCGGCGACGGGAGCACCCCAGAAGAAGCTTCCACTGCGATGGTTACGCGTCGCGAGTTCTACACCGAAGAACAACGCCTCGTAGACACCGCGCAGGTTCACCCAAGCGCCGGGGTACAGCGCAAACCACGTCACAAACACGATGGCCGTCCACACCGCCATCGGCCATACCACATACCGATAGAGGCGTCGCCATCGCTGCGGCTGATGAAACCACGACTCGCGCATTTCCAGCGCGACAAGGCCCAGCGGTGCACTCACGTACAACATCGTCAACTTGGTGAGCGCGGCCAGCCCACCCATCACCGCACTGAAGACCAACCACCCCCACCGAACGCCCGCAACCTGCGGATCATCATCGGCGTGGAAGGCGACCAACCCTGCCAGAAATGCCAGCGTGACGAACGTCGCCGTCAGCGCATCGATGTGAAAAACCTGACTGTGCGCAATGTGGAACGGGTCCAAGGCCCAGAAGAGCGCGCCCAATAACGCTGCTTGCGGGGTCAGCAGGCGGCGGAGCAGCACATACCCCAGGCCCACCCCGAACGCGTGGACGACCGCCGCTGGCAAACGAATGATAACCAGGTGATGGAGCAGGTTCATCTCGGCGGCGGGCGTGCCGGTGAGGGCCTCGGCGAGCAACACGCCGCCGCTGCCCAGCCACATCGTCGTTACGCCGGGGTGATACGCCTGCACCGTCCCGCCGAGGTCACCGGCCCGCAGGGCCGAAAAAAAACGGTCGGTGCGGCCCGTCCAGCGCAGGATTTCATCGGTGGTGTAGAAGGGCGTCGGCAGGGCGCGGGGCACCAGCGCCAGCAGAAAAATCGCCACCGTCAGCAACACACGATTTCGCTGGCTCATTGCTGGTCCTCGCGCAAATCGTAGATATGCACATAGTCGATACCGTGCAACGTAAGCGTGCGAGCCGGTTGGCGGTCGATACTATTCATCAACAGGTGAATGGTGGTGCCATCGTGGCGCTGCATCTGCGAGACATATGTCACCAGGAAATCTGCCGTCGAAATGCGCCCGTTGTCATCCCAAAAAGGCAAAACCTCAGCACACCCCAGGTCGTAATGTCCCAGGTGAACGTCCATATGTGCGGCGACAGTCACCGGTTGGGCGCAATCCCCCGTGTTTCTACGAATGTACTCGGCGACCTGTTCCATCCCCACCCCCAAGCCAACGAGCAACGCGAACGGCGCAGTGCGCGGGCGCGCGAACACCGGCTAGTAGTAAGCCTGTGCATAGGGGTGATACCACGCAGCGAGCAATGCTAACACGCCGACAGTCGACACCCATGCGGCCCGTGCCGGAACCCGCGCGACCCCCTGCGGGTATCGCGCAGTTATCCCCACTATCCACACGAGTCCGGCTGCCGCGATGAAATCGAGCACAGGGAAAATCGGCAACAGGTATCGATCAAATTTCTTCGGCTGGAGGTCCATCAAAATAATAAGGCCTATCGCGTAGAACAAAAGCGCCGCGACAGTCGTTCGCCCGTGCCAACCCCGGCGAAAGATCCGCACGATGGCGACCAGTACACCGACCATCACCCAGGGCGAGAGCCGCATGCTTAGCGCCACCCAGTAGAACCCGCGCCCCGGAATCGAGGTCGGCTCACCCCAGAAGTAATTCCCACCACTATGGGCACTGGTGGCAAGCGCAAAACCGCGTTCCATGCGTTCTATCACCGTCGCAAAATCACCTAACCATAGCGCCGGATACACGAAAAGGCATGTCAATCCTACAGCCACCGTCCACAGAGCCATAGGTAGCACAACGTACCGCAAGAGCCGCCGCCAACGATTTGGCTGGCGTAACCATGCCTCGCGCATTTCCAGCGCTACGAGACCCAGCGGCGCACTCACATACAGGAGCGTCAGTTTCGTCATCGTTGCCAAACCTGCGAAGACAGCACTGGCAAACAGCCAGCCCCAGCGCACATCGGCAGCTTGCGGTTCATCATCGGCATGGAAGGCAACCAACCCAGCCAGGAAAGCAACCGTAACGAAGGTGGTCGTCAGCGCATCGACATGCAACACCTGGCTGTGCGCGATGTGAAACAGGTTTGTGGCCCAGAAGATTGTGCCGAGCAGGGCGACCCACTCACCGAGCAGGCGACGCAGCAAAAGCGCGTAGGCCAACGTGATAAGCAGCGCATGGAGCACCGCCGCAGGCAAACGAATGAGTCCTAGATATTGGAACAAGTCCAGGTCTGCCACGGCCTGGCCCGTCACCATTTCGATGAGCAGAATACCCGCGCTGCCCAACCACATCGTGGTAACACCGGGGTGGTACGTCTGCGCAGTTTCGATAAAGTCGCCGGTGCGCAACGCCGTAAGGAAATTCGTGGAGCGCACCAGCCAGAAGGACATTTCGTCGGTAGTGTGGAACGGGGTCGGCATGACGCGCGGTACCAATGCCAGCACGAAAACCCCAAGATTAAGCAATACCTGTTGTCGTCGCATACGTTACGGTCGCTAATCTAACTACGGCGATTACCATACTCCGTCAGCGGAGCAGGCAAAAGGGTGTATTGTTGTCGTTCAGCAGGGGCCTGTCGGCAATCGACGCCATGCCGGGGTCATCGAGGCAGCGCTGCCGGTCCACGAGCACGGCATCCACGCCATCGAAGGTGAGCGCATCGCGGAAGTTGCGGTCTTGCAGTTGAACCCAGCGCACGTTGGGCAACTCCACCACCAGGATGAACATCGGCAGCGGCACACTTTCCACAGCGACGGTTACATCCTCGCGGTCGGCAAACTCGGCGTACATGCGGTTACTCACCGTGAAGAACTTATCCCAGCGCCACAGGCCACGGGTATCACCACTTACGACGCGCTCGATTTTCGCGCGCCGGTCGAAGCTATCGAACGTGTAATCCTGCTGAACCCACAGCGCCGAAAGCATCAGCAGCGCCGCCAACCATCGACGGCGCAGCAGGCCGGGCAACATCCCCGCCACGAGGAATGGCATAAATATCGGGAAGTAGCGCGTCTTCCACGGACTCCACGGCGCGAGCCACGCGAATAACACCAGCCAACTTAGCCCGATGAATAGCCACCACGCGCTGAGCTTTCGGCGGGCGGCGGCCCATACGAACGCGAAGGGCGCAATCAGCAGCAAGCCATAGCCGACCGGCCCAAACCCGACCTGCGTTTCGCGCCGACCGGTGCTTTCGGCATATAGTTCCGTGAAGCGCGGCACCGCCTCCAGGCGCAAGCTGAGCGCATCATCGAGCGCGCGGTAAAGCCACAGATGCCCCAGGAACAAGCTGTCATCTGCCGTAGCAAAACCAGGCAGCACCGTCCAGTCCATTGTTTGATAGACGTAGCGCGCAACGTTCCCCGGCCCGTTGTAAAAAGCCGCCTCAAAGGCCGGGTCGTACAGCGCCGAGGATGTATCGATGCCGACGGAGGTCACCGGGTTGCCGAGGCGTTGGTTGTTCAGGACGTAGTTGTATGCACCGAGCAGGCCAAAACCCACCGCACACGCTACCAAAAGCAGCACCAACCGCGACACCGCGTCCCACAGGTTGCGCAGCCGACGCAGCACACGCGCCAGGGTGAGGCGTCGCCCCACGCCGAGCATCTCCTGCGTATCGCGCGAGGGCAAGCGCAGCGGCGGCGGTAGCCCGTCTGGCCTCACGAACACATAGCGCGCGAACGCCAGCGCAATCAGCGTGAGTGCGGCCCCCGGCAACAAAAAGAACACCGTGTACTTCGTGCCCAGCAGCAGCCCGAACGCCGCACCCGCATAGACATACGCAACACGTTCACCGCGTAACGCCTTCACCGACAGCACCACGAACGCCACCGCCACCGACGCCGCCAGCATATCGATTTGCTTCGACGCGCTCGCCACGATGGTCATCGGCATGTGCAGCAGCAGCAACCCACCAAAGAGCGCCGCCCCACGCCCAAACCCTGCCAGCCGCGCGAGCGCCACCGTCCCCGCCACCGTGACCAACGCCGCCAAAAACATCGGCACATGGAGGAAACCGTACACGCCGTCGAGCATCAGCCACGCGTACACGAACGACGCATTCGGCGGAAACTCCGTCATGCGGAAGTCCGTCGTGATGAAGTGACGCGCCGTGCCATGTTGCAGCCACGCATATGCCCGTGGCAGATGATAGTAAATCGGGTCTTCTGTCGCCGTAGGGAAAACCGTCCCCAGCGCGAGGTTCACCAGCGCCAGGGCCAACGTCAGCCCTGCAAAGGCCGCCAACATCGGGCGGCGGCGCACCGCGCCCGTCAGGTTTCGCACGCGGTACGGCTTCAGTAGATGAGGGCAAGCGCGCCGCCACCACGCCCACCCCACGAGGCCCGTCAGCAGGGCATGGCCGCACACAAACCCCACCGGGCCGAACACCCCACCCTCGCTGAGCACCTGGGCGATCAACACGATTTGCGCGTAGCAAACCGTCCACAACGCGAGCACAGTCGCGGGCAGGCCACGCAGCGGCAGCATCGCCACGACGAACAGCCCGCACGCGATCAATAGAACCAAACAGAGGGGCACAATCATGCCAAGATGTTAAACTCCCCCGAACCATTCGCACAATAAGGAGTTACCGACCATGTCCATCGACTACAACGCGCGCCTCGCCCGCCTACGCGCCGCCGGCGCCGAAAAAGGCGTGCAGGCCGTCGCCCTTGTGCCGGGCGCGAACCTGCGCTACTTCACCGGGCGGCAGCACTTCCTCTCCGAGCGACCCGTCATCGCGCTCGTCACGCAGGATGACCTCTCGTTCATCGTGCCCGGCCTCGATGCCAGCAAACTCGCGGGCGACGACCGCGCCTTCGCCTGGAACGACGTCGACGGCTACGAACCGGCCTTCGCCGAGGCCGCCGACACGTTGCTGCTCGCCGGGGCCGCGCTCGGCGTCGATGACCTCACCATGCGCGTCTTCGAGTGGTTGGCTTTTGAACAGGCCGCAGCAGGCGTCCAGGTCGTGGGCATGGCGGCGGACTTGCTGTACCTGCGCAGCATCAAAACCGACGACGAAGTCGATGCCATGGCGCGCGCCGTCGCGCTCAGCGAAGCCGCGCTCACCGACACCCTCGCCGCCCTGAAACCGGGCATGACCGAGCAGCAAATCGGCGAGATGCTAAGCACCAACCTGCGCGCCCACGGCTCTCAGGGCGATGCCTTCGGCCCCATCGTGCTCATCGGCGACCGCAGCGCACTGCCCCACGGCCACCCCGGCGACCGCCCCCTTGCCGAAGGCGATTTCCTGCTCTTCGATTTCGGTGGGGTCGTCGATGGCTACCCGGCAGACATCACGCGCACGTTCGTGTTCGGTGCCCAGCCTACGGCAGAACAAGAACGGCTGTACCGCGCCGTGCTGCGTGCCAACGAAGCTGCGCGCCTCGTCGTAAAGCCAGGCGTTACCTGCGGCGACATCGACAAAGCCGCCCGCGACGAAATCGAAGCCGCCGGTTTGGGCGCGTACTTCATTCATCGCACCGGGCACGGCCTCGGGCTAGAAGTGCACGAGATGCCGCAAGTCGCCGCGGGGGTCGAAACGCCCTTAGAGCCGGGCATGGTCTTCACGATAGAGCCGGGTGTATACGTGCCAGGCGTGGGCGGTGTGCGCATCGAGGACAACATCGTCGTCACCGAAGACGGTTCACGCAGCCTCACCAGCTTCAGCCGCCGGTTGACCAACGGCGACACAAAAAAAATACGCATCCGTAGGGCCATGCAGGAGTGGGGCATAGTCGCGCTCACCCGCCCCACTCTGTGAACGACACCAGCCGAAAAACCAACGCAATGCAAACACAAACATAACTGCCATAAACGGTGTTAGCACCGTTCTTTCACGTCCGATCATCCCCGCGTTTTTGACGACCAGCGTCCCCGCGACGTAGTAGCCCGCCACCAGAAACGTATACCAGAACGGCAACCACCGCCGCTGCGCGAGCATCGACACCAAGCCGACCCCCGCCCCCACGGTGAAGACCGTGTTCCACAACGCGGATAGATACACAGTCGTCGGTTGGTTCCACGGGTCACTAAGCGTCGGCACCATCCCGAACATGCGCACAAACCCCACCGGGAACGTCGCCAGGTAAATGAGCGGGTACTCGCGGAAAATATCCAGCGAGACGGCATACTGCGCACGCAGCACCCCCGGCGAAGCCGCATGATAACCCCAGCGTGTATCGGGGGTGGCGAGGATCGGGTCGTTGCCGAGTTCGGCCTCTACCCGGCGCGTGATGTCCATATACACATCGTCGATGGGCTGGCCGGTGCCGATGCGCTCCACCGACGCAGCACGGTAAAACGCCATCGTGAAGCCGCTCACGGTGGAAACGGTTGCGTGGTCGAAGACGCGCGCGTTATGCCCCACCCACACGCCGATAATCGCCACTGCAACGAGGGCATACGCGGCAATCGCACGCCAGCGATGACGATACGCGACAAGCAACCACACGCTTAGCCCAGTCCATATGAGGTAGCTCTCTGGTCGCGAAAGCACCGCCAACCCCAACGACGCCCCCCCGCTGCCCCCCCACACCACCGCGTGCTTCTCCCACGGCACGGCCAACCGCAGGGCCACCAACATCGTGGCGACGAGCAAATTCGCCAGCGGCGACGGATCCAGGTAGGCCGCGCCAACCGTGATCGAAATCGGGTCCAGCGCTACAACCGCCGCCGCCCACAGCGCGTGCCGCTGATCGAAGCCCAGCCGCCGCGCCAACAGGGCCGTCATCGGCACGATGAGCGCACCCAGCAGCACGTTCACCGCCAGCACGCGCCACGTCGCCACGCCGACCGCCGCGATGAGCAACGAAAACAGCGGCGGACGCACGAGGAACAGGCTGTTCGTCATCTCGCCTTTTTCGATGATTTCCTCGGCACCCACGCGGTAGAGCGGATAGTCTCCGCTGGAAACCGTCGTGATGTCGCCGTCGTAGCGTAGGGTGGCCACCCCCGCGCGGATTGCCAGCGCGAGCAGGGTGAGTAGCCACACACGAACCCAAAAACGCACAGCGTTTGGCCCTCAGTCAGTTGCAAACCGGGCGCAGTATACGTCAAGCGGCGGCCTGTGGCTATAATGGGCCGAGTTTTTGCGTTCACACTTTTTGGAGAATTTCATGGTAACCCCTCACGAGTACGCCAGCGCGAACCAGGCGCGCTTCCTCGACCAACTCAAAGATTTGATCCGCATCCCCAGCATCAGCGCGGAGCGCGCCACGCACGAAGCCGACATGGTACGAGCGGCGGCGTGGCTCGCCGACGACATGCGCAGCATGGGCCTGCACCACGTCGAACTCATCCACGAGGGCGACCACTACCCGCTTGTGTACGGCGAGTGGCTCGGCGCGGGCGATGCCGCGCCCACCGTGCTCGTCTACGGCCACTACGAAGTACAACCCGCCCTCAAGAGAGCTGGCTGGGATAACGCGCCG
>CAYSVE010000049.1:0-15789 GCA_964434365.1 uncultured Anaerolineaceae bacterium
GGCCCACCACGGCCCAACCCGCCACGGCGGCGTCGCCGTGAACCGAAACAGCCGCCGTGAGGAAGGCGATGCCGAAAGGCGTCGAGAGCTGCGTCGCCACGGACGGAAGCCCGATCCCAAGGAGAAGCCGTGCATCCTCCCAAAGCCGCGCCGGGTCGAGCCTGCCCAAAAGCGCATGCACCCGCATCACGAGCCAGAGCCCGATCACGGCGAGGGCCATGCGGCTGACCACGCTCGAGATCGCGGCCCCATCGACACCGAGATCGTCTCACGCGCGTGGATGGGCGCGATCAACGAGTTGGTAATCCAGTGGATATACACAGGCGAGCCCGATTCGGAGCGTATCGTCGAAACGCTTATCCCCGTCCTTCTGCGGAGTGTAGGGGCCGAGTAATGCTCGTTTACACCGATCGCACGTTCGACCCGCACCAGCATAGTGATGGTTACTTGCTAAGCTATAGTCGACCGTGCCCGCCCACAGCCCTCATCGATATTTTGCGGCTCGCACAGGGGCAGGTTCGCCTTCACTGGGAGAACACACGCGAACCGCTTGCCTTTGCGGGTTTCGGTACCGTAGCGGTGCTCACGGCTGCGGGTACAAGCCGTTTCCGCGATATCGAGGCACAGGCGATGCGTCTGTTCGACGGCTGGGCGCATCTCGGCGATGCACCAGACTTTGTGCGGCCTCGTATCTTCGGTGGCTTCGCCTTCCGTCCCGACCACCAACCGGATGCCGTGTGGTCGTCGTTCGCGGCGGCGCAATTTGTACTCCCCCGTTGCCTCATCACACAACACGATGACGACGCGTGGATGACGCTCAACGCCTACGTGTCGCACGATGTGCCCAACGCCGCAACCACAATCGAAGCCGAGTTCGACGAATTGTTCGACCAACTCTTCTGGGATGTTCGCGCGGAGGTGTGGAACCCCGAGTGGGAGGTCGCGTCGAAAATCGAATATCCGATGTCGGAGGAGCAGTGGGCACGGATTATCACTTCGGCCACCAACCAGATGCACGATGGCCCACTGAAGAAGGTTGTGCTCGCACGGATGGCGCAAATCGAGTTCAACCGCCCAGTGAATGTCATCCGCGCGTTGGAGTATCTCCGCGAGCCATATGCACGTTGCTATCGTTTCCTCTTCGAGCCGCAACCGCATCACACATTCTATGGTGCAACGCCGGAACTTCTTGTACGTGTGGATGGCCGGACGGTGGAAGCGGATGCGTTGGCGGGGTCGATCAAACGTGGGGTAACACCGGACGAAGACGCTGCGCTCAAGGCTCAAATTCTTGCGGACCCCAAAGAACGACAGGAGCACGACCTTGTCGTTGCTGGCCTACGAGAGCGACTCGGTCCGTGGACGGACGACTTCCACGCGGAGGAGGTGCCCGGCATCCTCGAACTGAGCAACATTCAACATCTTTTCACGCCGGTGCAGGGCAATCTCAGCGATGACTACAGCGTGCTGCGCCTGCTCGAAGAGCTTCACCCCACGCCTGCGCTCGGCGGCCAGCCGTACGAACTGGCGCAGTCCGTCATCAGCAAGTTGGAGCCGATTACACGTGGATGGTACGCTGCGCCGGTCGGTTGGATTGACTATCAACTTAACGGGATGTTCGCGGTGGGCATCCGCGCGGCGGCTACCCAAGGCGGGCGCGTGTGGGCCTATGCCGGTGCGGGCATCGTCGCAGAGAGTGTGCCCGAAAAAGAGTGGGCCGAAACCGACCTCAAGTTCCGCCCGATGTTGAATGCCCTGGGGATCGACCATGCGCGCGCCAAACCGTAACACGCTTTACGCGCGCCTGTTCGTCGATGCGCTTGCGAACAGTGGCCTGCGCGCCGTTTGCATCGCGCCGGGGTCGCGCTCTACGCCGTTGACGCTGGCGTTCGCGGGGCACGACGACATCACGTTGTACAGCCACCTCGACGAGCGGTGTGCGTCGTTTTTCGCGCTGGGCCTGGCGATGACATTGCGCGAGCCTGTAGCGCTGGTGTGCACAAGCGGTACCGCAGCGGCAAACTTCTACCCCGCGATCATCGAAGCGAATATGTCACAGGTACCGTTGCTCGTCCTCACGACCGACCGGCCACACGAGTTGCGCCACAGCGGCGCAAATCAGACCATCGACCAGGTGAAAATGTACGGCGATCATGTACTGTGGAGCGTCGATATGGCGCTGCCGGAGGCCAACCCGCCTGTGGTGGCGCTGCGCAACCTGCGCGCGACCGCAGCCCGTGCCTACGCCAAAGCGAACGGCCTGCGGAAAGGTCCGGTGCACCTGAACTTCCCGTTCCGCAAACCGCTGGAGCCGACCGAGGTCGAAGGCGATGTGAACGAGGATTACGATGTGGAGCGGTTAGAGTCGACTGGCCTGCTCAACCGTAGGCGCATCGAAGTGGGCGAGCTAGCGCCTCAGTTCGGCCATGTTGACGACATTGAGTACGTCCTCAAAACCTTCCCAAACGGGGTGATCGTGTGTGGGCCGGATAGTGGGCTCAGCGCTCATAACGCACAACACCTTTCAAACAAATCGGGATATGCTGTCGTGGCAGACCCCATCTCCGGTGTACGTGCCGCCCAACCTAATATTGTCGGCTGGCACGAGTCGCTGTTTCAGCACTATACACCTAGCCAACCGCTCGATGTAGTGATCCGCTTTGGACGTGTGCCTACCTCGAAGTGGCTAAACCAATACGTCGTCCAGGCCGCGCCAACGCACTACATCCACATCGATGAAAGCGGTGTGTGGGCGGACGACAGTCACATGGTGAATTGGCAAATCCAGGCCGATCCCAAGAGCTTTATGGCCCACATGGACCACATCGGGCGTTCAGCAACGCCCCAGGGGCCGCTGACGACCGAACTCCTTGCAGCGAATGCGCGCGTGGATGCGGTGTTGCAAGCCGAAACCCAGCGTGTATTCTTCGATGGCGCGGTGGTCGCCCGTGTTGTGGATGCCCTGCCGGAAAAGGCGAAGTTGTTCGTCGGCAACAGCAACGCGATACGCCACCTCGACCAGTTTGTGCCACCCAACGAAAAGGACATCGTGGTCTACGCCTCGCGTGGAGCCTCTGGCATCGATGGGCAGGTGTCGACGGCGTTAGGCGTCGGTGCGCCGACAGGCGAACGCATAACGGCTATCCTGGGCGACATCACGTTTTACCACGACATGAACGGCTTGCTGGCGATCCGCCGATGTGGGGTGCAAGCGACGATCGTTGTGCTGAATAACAACGGCGGCGGCATCTTCCGGCGCTTGCCGATTGCAAACTTCGACCCACCGTTTACCGAGCAGTTCATTACCCCACACGGGCTGACATTCGAGCACGCAGCGGCGATGTACGGCCTGGAATACACTCTCGTGACGGACTTCGCATCGCTGGATGCTGCGTTAGAGGCGAGTGCAAACTCAGACGCCTCTTATCTGATTGAAGTACAAACCGATATCGAAACGGACCATCAACGCCGCATAGAAATTTCGGCGCTGGTGAAAGAAGCTGTAAAAGGAGAAATGACGTAATGGTTGATATGGCCCCTGCTGTAGCCTGGGAAACGGTCAAGGAATACGAGGACATCACCTACAAGAAGTACGATGGCATTGCGCGCATCGCCTTCAACCGGCCCGAGGTGCGGAACGCCTTCCGTCCGCAGACGATCACCGAGATGATCGACGCTTTCCAACATGTGTGGGAAGATCAAGAGGTGGGCGTGGTGCTGCTTACCGGCGAAGGCCCAGCCCCGAAGGACGGCGTGTGGGCGTTCTGCGCGGGTGGCGACCAGAAAGTTCGTGGCCATGCCGGGTACGTCGGCGATGACGGGGTGCCGCGTTTGAATGTGCTGACGCTTCAGCGCATCATCCGCACCATGCCCAAGCCCGTAATTGCGCTGGTTAACGGCTTCGCGATTGGTGGCGGCCATGTGCTGCATGTCATCTGCGATTTGTCGCTTGCCTCGGAAAACGCCGTGTTCGGGCAAACCGGGCCGAAGGTCGGCAGTTTCGATGGTGGTTACGGTGCGAGCTACCTCGCGAGCATCGTCGGGCAAAAGAAGGCACGCGAAATTTGGTACCTGTGTCGCCAGTACAGTGCTCAGGACGCGCTGGAAATGGGCCTCGTGAATACAGTCGTGCCGCTTGAACAACTCGAAGCCGAGGGTGTGCAGTGGGCGCAGGAAATCCTTGAGAAAAGCCCGATTGCGATTCGCTTCTTGAAGGCTGGTTTCAACGCCGATGTCGATGGGCAGACCGGGCTTCAGGTGCTTGCGGGCGACGCCACGATGCTCTACTACATGACGGAAGAGGGCACCGAAGGCAAGAACGCTTTCGTCGAGAAGCGCAAGCCGAACTTCCGCAAGTACCCCTGGCGTCCATAAGGCGCGCACCTCTACGATGGGTGGGGTACAAATCCTCGCTCATTTTCCTTTTTCGACGAGTAATGGCACGAATCGAGGATGTCCTTGCCATGCAGGATTGGCTCTATGCACGTGCGCAGGCTACCCCACAACAGCCTGCCTGTATCATCGGCGAGTATGCCACCCCATACGCCGATTTGAACGAGTCTGTTGGCATCTGGTGCAATCAACTCAGCGCCGCAGGCATACGCTCGGGGCAACGCGTTGCGGTGCTGCTGGGCAATAGTTGGGAGTATGTCGGCACAGTACATGCGTTGGCCCGGCTTGGCGCGACGATCGTGCCACTCAACACGCGGCTAAGCGCGTCCGAGATTCGGTGGCAACTCGAAAATACAGCCTGTACCCATCTCATCACGTCATCGGCTTTTGCAGGCATTGCACCCGAAGCGACTCCCAATAATGTCGCGCTTTGGTCTGTCGATTACAGCTTGGCCACTGGCACACAATCGCTGCGCGATGTCGAAAGTAGCGACAATGTTCTACCTCCGTCAGCGGAGATCGATCTCGACGCTACGCAAGCTATCGTCTTTACCTCCGGTACGAGCGGGCAACCGAAGGGCGCAGAAATTACGTTTGGCAACCACTTTTACAGCGCGATGGCCTCCGCGCATCGGCTTGGCCATCATGCCGATGACCGCTGGCTGAGTGTGTTGCCGCTGTATCATGTGGGCGGGTTGGCAGTGCTATTCCGCTGCACGTTGTACGGAACGACGGTCGTGCTCCACGACAAGTTCGACATCAACGAAATTCAGCACAGCTTTGACTACCACGCCATCACGATGATATCGCTAGTGCCGACGAGGCTCCACCGAATGCTCGAAGCGGGTGTGCGCTGGCCAGACTCATTGCGGTTGGTTCTCCTCGGTGGAGCGGCTGCAACGCCCGAACTGCTCGACCGCGCGAAACACCTGCCCATCGCGCCGACATACGGCCTCACCGAAGCGACTTCGCAGGTGGCGACCGCCCCACCCGGCCCCTGGAAGCCCGGTTCGGTCGGTAGGCCGTTGATGTTCACGTCGGTGGAAATCGTCGATGAAGAGGGGCAAAAAGTGCCGAGAGGCCAATACGGCGAAGTCGTCGTGCGTGGGCCAACCGTAATGAAGGGCTACCACAATAACCCTGAGGCAACGGCCAAAACCCTACGCGGCGGCTTGCATACCGGCGACATCGGCTACCTCGATGAGGACGGCGATTTGTTCATCGTGCAGCGTCGCAGCGACTTGATCGTTACCGGCGGTGAGAACGTCTATCCAGCGGAAGTGGAAGGCGTGCTGCGGAAGCATCCTGCGATTGACGATGTGGCTGTCGTGGGCATCGACGACCCGGAGTGGGGTCAGCGCGTTGCCGCTGCAATCGTATGCTCGAAGGGCACGACCGAGGATGAGATCATCACCTACGCACGAGAGCATCTCGCGGGCTATAAGGTTCCGCGCGTCATCATGTTCGTGGATGCATTTCCGCAAACTGCATCGGGCAAGGTTCAGCGCAAGGCCGTGGTTGCGTTGTTCGGGTAATTCACAGTGTGCGTGCGATGCGCGTGGCCGCTAGCCGTGCGCCGATGATGTTTGGGGCGGGCGGGCCGATTTCCAGTTCGGCAAGTTGACCCATCACAAACAGGCGCGGTGACCATTGGAGCGTTTCATCCACGATGGGGTAGCCATCACGTGCCGTGGGCAGGCCAAAATCCTCTTTCACAAAGTCGAGCCATTTACCACCGGGCCGGGCAGCGTCGAAACCGGTTGCCAGCAGCAGTAAATCACAGAGCAGCGTGTCTCCATTGCCACAGAGCAACTTTATCGTACCGTTGGGCTGGGCTTCTGCGCTCGTGATATCACCGATTTGCCGACGCAGCATTCCGGATTCAGCCGCGCGTTTGAGGTCGCGCGCGATGTCTTCAGGTACGCTGCCTGGATTCCGTGCCTCCGTAATCAGTCTTCGGCGTGCCTCGACCGTTTTCGCGCGGACGAATTGCCCTTTGCAGCGTGGCCCCAGCCAGCACGGCGAGCTATCGAAATGCGCTTCGCGAAGCGCGTGGCGAGACATTTGAGTCACGGTACCGGGTTGGCGCTCCGCTAATGAGAGGGCTAACTGCGCTCCTGTTATCCCGCCACCGATGACGCCGGCGTGTTCCCACTGAGATAGAGCCGCGCGGTCGAAGGCGAGGTCGAAAACGTGATGCACACGGGCATTGGTATGGCATAAGTCTGATACCCAATGCGGCCAGTTGAGTTCGGTGCGGCCAATTGCCAGCACCACGCGCTTCGCGCGGAGAATACCGTTGTCGGTATCCACACGAAAGCCACCGCGTGTGGTCATAATGTCCTGTGCGGTACCCTGTACAAACAGTGATGGCAAGTTGTTGCGCGCGATAAGGCCTGCTGTGTGCGATTGAAACAGCGCATAACCGGGCCGCTGATGTGGGAACGTAAAATCCTTTAGGTGCGCGTGCTGGCGCGCGTAGGCCATCAGCGTTTGTGGATTCGTATCGAGATGATGAACATGTGGCGACCGCAGATAGTGCATCCCAGCGTTGTGGGTGAAGGTGTTCCAACGGCGAAGGGGCGCGGGATGCGGGTCTAGCACACGGATCGTATCGCGCGAGACACCGTGCTGAGCCGTGAGGGCGTAGGCGAGGTGCGTCCCGTGAACGCCCCCGCCGATAATCAACCAATCGAGCAACGCTAGTCCAGCAGGATGACATGAACTGCGCCGGGACCATGCATCCCCATAATCATCTCCATCGCGATGTCTGCGCTACGACTGGGGCCGGAAATGATGGCGATGTTGCTCACGTCGGCGAAGTTTTCGATGCCCCGCTCACGCTGAAGGGTGAACCACGCTTCCATGTCGGGGATGATCTGATCTGCCGTCATCACTGCGATGTGGGTAATCGGCAGTAGCGACGCCTGCCGCGATTTGCCCTCACCACTGGTAAGCAACAGGCTGCCGGTGCCTGCGAGGGCAGCATCGACACCTGTAATGCCCACTCGCACCGACGCGTCGCGCAAATCTGCGGGGTGGATGCCTGCCTGTCCCATCGCACCCGCGAGGCCGGTCAACGGAATGTGGTCGAAGCTCCAGGTGAGGGCCGATTTATCGTCACCGAGCAGGCTCATAACCTTTTCTATGGCCTCTTCACGGTCGGAAAATGCGTGCACCTGGCAGGCGAGTTTCTCCGCCTGCTCGATGAAGTGGGCGCGCATCTCGGCAGCGGGGGCCGATTGCATGGTCGGCACCATATGCCGTCGCTCCTCGACTGGCAGCACGTCGGTGAAGGGTTGGCGTGCGCCGCGCAGCTTACCGAGGATGTGATCACGGCTAAGATTTGCCATTCTGGCGCTCCTTCCACAATTGACGGAATGGTTTCTGGGCGAACTGTGGGAAGTCGCGGTGTTTTGCCCACGCCGAGTGAGGACCCGGGATATGTTCAATCGGCAAGAGTTGCTGCGTGATGCGGGCGGCCTTGCCGCCGAGGCTGAAGAGCAGCGGGTTCTGATTACCAAATGCCCATGCCTTGAGGCCGAAATCCCACTTTTTCTCGTTCAGCCCTTGCTCGGCGATGTCTGCACGCAGGTCGATGAGCATGCGCGGCAGGTCGATATCGACCGGGCAGGCCTCTTTGCAGCTACCACACAGGCTGCTGGCATGTGGTAGGGGCGTCGCGTTTTCGAGGCCGGTAAGCAGGGGCGTCAGCACCGAGCCGATAGGCCCACCATACACCCAGCCGTAGGCGTGGCCACCGGTCGATTGATACACCGGGCAGGTGTTCAGGCAAGCTCCGCAGCGAATGCACGCGAGCGCTTCGGCGTAGTCGGTCGCGTAGATGTCCGAGCGACCATTGTCGAGAAAGATCACGTAAACGTGGTCTGGGCCGTCGTCCTCGGCGGTGCGGCGCGGCCCACTGATGAGATGTGTGTACACGGTTAAATTTTGGCCGGTGCCGCTGCGAGGCAGTACCTGTGTGAGTGTCGCGTAATCGTCGACCGTCTCGCAAACCTTTTCGATGCCGATGAGGGCCACATGCACGCGGGGCAGGCTGGTCACCATACGACCGTTGCCTTCGTTCATCACAAAGCCGATGGACCCCGTTTCGGCAATCACAAAGTTACCGCCACTGATGCCCATGTCGGCATCGAGGAAGACGCGCCGCAATTGCTCCCGGGCAAAGGACGCCATCTCGACGGCGTCATCGGTGTGGCGCATCCCGGCCTCGCGCACGAAAATGTCGCGGATGGACTCCTTCGACTTGTGAATCACAGGTGTCACAATGTGGCTGGGGGCTTCGTTGTTGAGCTGAAGGATCCACTCGCCGAGGTCAGTTTCTACGACATCGAGGCCCGCATCGGCTAGCGCGTGGTTGAGCGCGATCTCTTCGGTTGCCATACTCTTCGACTTTGCAATGCGCTCCACATTGTGCTGCTTCTCGATGTTTAGGACGTGTTTACGCGCCTCTGCCGCATCAATGGCCCACAGCACGTTGATGCCGTTTGCTGTCATCCTTTGTTCGGCTTGCTCCAGTAGTTCCGGTAAGTCGCGCAGTGCGCGCCGCTTGGCCTCGGCGGCCTGCTGGCGCATCGCTTCACCGTGTTCGTGCCCATAGGCGAACATCGACCCCAATCGCTTACGGACACCGTTCCCTGTGCCCTTCTGCACGGCTGCCGTCATGTCGTTGTCCGCAATGGCGATTTCGCTGAGGGCGATAAAGTCGTTGGATTTAACCTGCATCGTTCGTCTTTCCCTTCACGGCCTCGGCTAACACATCGACGATGTGACGCACCCGGCGCGGTGAGTTCTGCCGGGAGAGGCCACCGTTCATGTGTGTCATGCAGCTTACATCACCGGTCACTGTGGTCTCGGCTGGGGCACTGTTGATGTTGTCGATTTTGCGTTGCAGCATCGCGTTGGAGACGTCGGGCATTTTGACGCTGAACAGCCCGCCGAAACCACAACACTCGTCGCAGCCGTCGAGGTCGCTGACCGCGGCGTTTTCGACGTTGCCCAATAACGTTCGGGTGCTCTTGCCGAGTCCGAGTACGCGCAGGCCGTGGCACGCGTCGTGGACGGCGAAGCGCTGTTCGTCTACGAAAGCCCCTTCGATGTTTGTTATGCCTAGCCCATCGGTGATGAACTCGGTGATTTCCCAGGTTATTTCGGCCATGCCTTCGGCGTGTGGCCGCCATACCGGGTCGTCCTCGAATAGCTTTGGGTACTCGTGACGGACCATCGCCGCGCACGAACCCGATGGGGTGACGATGACTTCGGAGTTAGAAAAGGCACGGATAAATTGCTGCGCGACGCTCCGTGCTTCTTTGTGGTACCCGGCATTGAAGCCGGGCTGCCCGCAGCATGTTTGTGCCGCCGGGAAGTCCACCTCGACATTGAGGTGTTCGAGTAAATCCACCACGGCCATGCCGGTGTGGGGGTAAATCATATCCACCATGCAAGTTACGAATAAGGATACCCGCTTGCCAACGGGCGACTCGCGTTGAGGTAAGGCCATAATTTCACTCACGGTTTTTCGGTTGCCGCTATACTGTATACAATTTGCCAACAGGATTCAATTACGATGACTCAAAACAGCTTCAAAGCATTGGTCCTACGCCGCGACGATGAGAAAAATACCCACGCTGCCATCGAAGACCTGACCCACGACGAATTGCCTGAGCATGAGGTACTGGTCGAGGTGGCATACTCCAGCTTGAATTACAAAGACGGCCTTGCCGTTACCGGGGCGGGGCCGGTAGTACGTACCTGGCCGATGGTGCCGGGTATCGACTTCGCTGGTACTGTGGTCGAATCGACATCGGATGCGTACCAACCGGGCGATAAGGTCGTGCTCACCGGGTGGGGCGTCGGCGAAAAGTATTGGGGTGGCTACTCGCAGATGGCTCGCGCAAAGGCCGATTGGCTTGTTCCTCTGCCGACTGACTTTGCCGAGCACAGGGCGATGGCTTTCGGTACGGCGGGGCTGACCGCGATGATGGCCGTCATGGCGCTTGAGGCGAACAACCTCTCGCCAGAGCGTGGGGAGGTGCTCGTCACCGGGGCGAGCGGTGGCGTGGGTAGTGTGGCCATTGCGCTCCTCGCAGAACAAGGCTACACGGTTGTGGCATCGACCGGGCGCGAGCGCCTTCACGCGTACTTACGAAGTTTGGGTGCAACGGAGATCATCGACCGGGGTGAGTTTGCTCGTGACAGTAAGCCGATGGAAAGCGGACGCTGGGCGGGTGTCATTGACGCGGTGGGCGGGCAGACGCTTAGCACCGCACTGGCGGGCATGGCCTACGATGGGGTCGTCGCGTCGGTTGGCCTGGCCGGTGGGCACGAACTCAACACGACGGTGTACCCCTTTATTTTGCGCGGGGTGCGGCTGCTTGGCATCGACAGTGTGATGGCTCCAGTAGCGGCCCGCGTTGCCGTATGGGACCGCCTCCGCAATGCAATACCGACAAAATTAGATGCGATCACAAAAACTGCCCCACTCGCAGATGTACCGCAACTTGCAGCGGACATCCTGGCAGGGCAGGTACAGGGGCGGGTTGTGATCGATGTGAACGCCTAGGGTTGCACGTACGCGACCGATTGATCTGCGATGGTGAGTAACCCCTTTTGGTATGGGTATAGCACATCTCCGGTCTTCACGAGCGGCTCGGTTTGTTGGAACGTGCGTGTGAGGCCATTATCCAAACGCGTTTGAATGACACCCTGGTCAGTCGCGCGCACGAGCACGCCACGCGCGTAGGCCGGAGCACCGATTGGGCCATAATCCAGCGCGGGGTGCATTTGTGAATGCAACACGCGTCCGCGATTATCGATTTCCGTGAGGTGCACATGCTCCGTGCCGTTGTGGCGTGTATGCCGTGTCACGAGTGCGGTGGAATCGGTGAAACGGACGCCCATGTCGAGCAGTGTTTCGCCGGGTTGCAGTTTCGGCAGGTCCACATCATAGCGATTCTCGTCGCGAAGCAGCCAGTAGACCTGCGTCTCGAATACGCGGAAGTACCCGAATACCTGCTCCGAGACCGGGTCGACCGTGAACCACGTCTGCCCTTCGGCAATCGCCATGATGCTGCGTTCGACGAGATGCCCGTCACGTACATCGCCGCGCAGAAGGTACCCCCCCGCAAGGCGATACAGGCTGCGATGGCTCGAACCGAATACAGAATCCCCGTTGAATGTCCCCGTCGTCGTTTTTGTGATGGGGACCGGTGTTGGCTGTGCCACATCGACGACCAACAGTTCACCGGGCTTGGTCGATGCGATGAGGCTGTCACCCAGAAAAGCATAATGGGCGGTCGCTACGGTGTTGAACAGTTCCACGCGGCGATGGGGATGTTTGTTGCGCAGCGTGTGCAAAACCACCTTGCCACCCTCGTGGGCGAGCAGGTGTACTTCGCTATGCCCCACATGCCACGCGACGAAATGCCCTGGCGTGCGCAGAAGGGTTTCGCCAGCGGGCAAATCGATATTGACAGGCACCGCCGCCGAGCATACCGGGCAATGGCCCCGCGTTTGCGGATAGGTCGCGCGACAGGCCAGGCACATCCTGAGCGATGCTGCGTAGGTCATCAGCAGATCCGCCGAGAATATCCCACGGTATCCCACACTGAACCACTGCTCAAAAGCGTCCAGCAGGTCGTCGGAGAGCAAGTCCGGCGAGTATGCGATGCGCGGATACTTCACCTGTGCGTCCAGCACACTGATCTTCGATTTGGCGCGCTCGGTGAGGGTATTCACCGTGGGGTGAATGCCGCCGTACGGGTGCGTCAGAAGTAACGATTTGAACAACAGCACCGCAAAGGCGTACCAGTCATTCGACGGTGTGAACTGTGGTGCGCTGGCGAGGTCGCAGCCGTATAGCAATGGGTCGATAAACTGCTCGGTGCCGACCATGCATGGGAAGGTGTCGAACTGGAAGCTGTCGGCGTCGATGAACTGCACTTCGTCGGAACCCGGCGTAAAGTACAGGTTGAGATCGTTGAGGTCGCCGACGACTACGCCGTCGGTATGTAAGGCCGATAGGGTGCCCTGCATATCGATGAACAGCTGGATGACATCAGTAGCAGTGAGGCCTGACTGCGCGCGATACTTTTTAATCGAGAGTCGGCGCAGGTCGTCGTGATTGGGCGGTAGCAACCGCATTGTGTAACCGATGGTAAGGCCGTTCTCATCAGTCACGAGGCCCTGTGGCGTAACCACCGATGACGGCAAAGTGCGTGGCAACAGTGCACGTAGCTTCGCGTCGCGTTGTCGTGTTGGCTGATGAAACACCTTGACTGCCGCGTTCTTGTGCGCGAAGACGGTCGCTTCGCCCCCTTCGCCGATGACGTCGTTTTTGTTCAGTCGCTGCTTTTTACCGTCGATGCGAACCTGCACGTCAGGCCCTTTCTATCGTGATGATGGCCGTGTCGTCTGCAAAGCGGTGCTGCTGGTTCGACCAGGCGTTGAGCTTGCGCTGAAGTCCACGTGGGTGCGCGATGTCCCAAATTTGGGGTAGCAAATCTGCCTCGAAGCCGTCAGTCATCACCGCGACGTGTGACCACCCCGCCGAAATAGGAGTCGTCGAAAAGCCGACCGGGATCGATGTGCCAAGCTCCGCCGTGAACAGCTGGTAGGCGATGTACGCCGGGCGATTACGCTGGTCGATTTCGGTGACGTGGTCATCGATTGCGAATTGTCCATCGCCAGCTGAGAAAATTACGCCGCCGTCAGGTGTGAGCACCGCTCCGAGGATGGTAAATAGCAAGTAATCGTGCGCGAATTGAACGCGATTCGCCGGGCCGGCGACAGCCAATAGCTGTTCCAGGTAAGCTAGCGTTTGCCAGTACAACAGGCTAGGCAAGTCGTTGGCTGTTTTGCCCGCTTCGATGTGTTCCGACGCGCGCGTGACGATGAAATCGGCGGCGAGGGCGGCCCCGACCTCGGAGCGTGCCCCCTCGCCACAACCATCGCAGACACCCGCAATGACCTGGTCGCCACACTCGGCGACGGCCAGTGCATCCTGGCAGTTTGCTTGCCGCACCAGATGGTCACGGCCTACGATCTTGCCTGCACGGATGGTTATGCTCATGGTGTTACAGGCTAAAGAAGCCGTTGCTCGCACCACCGACCTGGCCCTGGCTGGTACGGATTACGCTGCCGGAGACCATATTCAGTGCGCGGCGGATTTCGGACGCGGAGTTGCTGACCGTGAGTACCTCGGGGAAGCCCATGTCGGCAGCGATTTTGTTGAAGGTATTCGCATTCCCCAGGCCGATGAACGCTAGCGTATATATCTCCTGATGCAGCAGGTCATCGGCGACAGTTTTTACTGCGGCGGCGGTGTGTCCACTGGAATTGTCACCACCATCGCTGATAACAACGACGATCGACCGTGTGCGGATGCCGTTGTTCCGCAAATCCTGGCCATAGCCCACGATACCCGTGAAGCCGTCCAGCGTGGCGTCGTAGAGCGCAGTCGAGCCGCCCGGTTTGTAGTCGTTGCGGGTGAGGTCTTTCACCTGATCGATTGGCGTGTAATTGAATAGCAGTCTCGGCTGCGCGCTAAACACCCAGCAACTCAGCAGGATGCTGTCGCTCGCCTTGGAGTCGGCGAGGGCACGCGTCATCTGGTTGAAGGCGTCGATCACATCGCTGCGGACGCTGTTCATCGATGTGGACTGATCGAGAATGACCGACACCAGCGTGACGTCGTCGGTGTTCAGGTCATCGACCTGAGCACCCACACAACCAAGGCCAGTTTGGCCGTCGAGGTTTTGGACGAGCAGATCGACGGATTGACGGCTGAGGCCATTCTGCGAAGCATTGCTGAAGAGCGACTGAAGATCGGTACTCATGGTTGGGGTCCTTTCGTATGCGCTGTGCGCGAATCTGTCTTAGCTTTACGGTCGACTCTGTTCGTTAGTTAGCCGATGGGATCAGCTGCATTGACGAGCCGCATCCCGTTGGCGGCGAAGTCCTTGAGCTTGGCCTCGGTGGGCTGCTCAAAGCCAGTGATGGACGAGGTGCAGTCATCCAAAAAGCGCAGCTTACGAATGACTTCGGGGCTGCCCGCAAAGTGGTTCATTACAGACTGCATGGTTTCCAGCACACAGTGGCTACGCGCCTGCCCGGCCACATACACGAGGTCGAACTGCGCCACCATGTCGAGGAAGCGTGTGTTCAGGCCGCCCTCAGGGTGCTTGCTGTACTTCACCTCAGGTTCTACTACGCTGTAGAACTCGGTGTGGGCGATGGTGCCCTTGGTGAGGTAAGTCGGCTGGGCCATGCGTGCCCCACTGTGATACATAATCGCCTCGGACAGTGCCGGTACGAGCGAGCGCCCGGTGGTGCCCTCCATGCAGTGGAATGGCCAGATCATCAACTGCTTTTTGCCCTTTGTCTCCAGTTCATCGAGGTATCGCATGGACCACACGGGTTCGGTGATGGGCTTCCATGTGCCCTTGCGCACATCCTCTGCACTGATGACGGTATATGGGGCCGGTTGCTGCCCGTTTGCGTCGCGCCACCACGTCGGGTAGAAGATTTGGAAGGGCGTGTGTGTATCCAACGAAGCCGCGATTTGCGTGATGTTATGCACATTGCGGTACAACCACTCGATAGTGCGTTGTGTGTCCTCGACGGCGTTCGGCACCGCAAGCCGACCATTTGGGAAGACGAAATCCACCTGCATATCGATGAGCCACGCGAGCACGCGCGGGCTATCCTGGCTGGCAGGGCGCTGGAAGTCTGCGACACCGTTCTCGTAGGCTCGCTGGAAGTCCGGCTCGTAAAGTTGGTCGATCTGTATGGGTTGGTAGAGGTTGGGTAGCGCCATGATGACATCCTGTCTCGTTTTTCGAAGATGTCCTCATGGTAGGGTGTCTGTCTCAATACAGCCTCATGAATCGGCTGTACAGTGTCTATAAAATTGTTCAGTTGCCGGGGATTGGGCTTTGGAGGCGCGGCAGATTCACCGCACCTCCGATGGTAAGAGCAGAGCTAGCGGATGCCCAGCAGCAATTCGACGGTCAATTGGTCGAGTTGCTCGTAAGGCAGGTCACGCGAGCGTAAGGCTTCGATATCGAAGGACGCCCCGCGCAATTTATCAAGGGCATCTTTGCTGTAGCCCCCGTTGAGGAAGTCGAATGAGCCGTCGTCAGCGTTGATGTCTGCCAGCAACGCCTGGATTTCGGAATCCGCATTGAACTGCTCGGCCTTTTCTTTGAGGATTAGGTACGTGCGCATGCAACCGCGTGCAAAGGCCTTCACGTCGTCTGGCCCGGCAGTGCGGTAGGCGTGCGCGTCGAAGTGGCGGCTGCCGTCGTAGCCCACATCTTCGAGGAACTTCACGAGGTAGAAGTTCTGCTTGATCTTCGCAGCACCAAAGCGGAAGTC
>CAYSVE010000050.1:0-15481 GCA_964434365.1 uncultured Anaerolineaceae bacterium
GGCTGGCAATCGCCAAACCAGGGAACAACCACATCCACCACTGGTCGAAGAAATCGACACCGATGGCGACCATACGCCCCCACTCCGGCGAAGACGGCTCTGCGCCAAGGCCGAGAAAGCTAAGCCCAGCGAAGGTCAGTATGGCGTTGCCAATGTCGAGCGTCGCGAGCACGATCGCAGGTGCAATCGCGTTCGGTAGAATTGTTTGCGTGAGGATGTAAGGCCCAGGCGCACCAGCCGCCCGGGCTGCTTCCACGTATTCCTGGTTTTTGATCTCCAACACGAGGCCGCGCACCACGCGCGCATACGTGGGCCACCACACGATAACCAGCGCGATAATCGCATTACGTAAATCGGGGCCAAGGGCGGCGGTCACCGCGAGCGCAAGAATAATCGTCGGGAAGGCCATAAACAACTCGGTGAGGCGCATCAGCATGTCGTCGTATAGCCCACCCACATAACCGGAAAGCGCGCCAACAATCGTCCCAAGCAGGCTACCGAGCGTAATCACGATAATGCCTGCGGGTATCGTGATGCGACCTCCATAGATGACGCGGCTGTAAATGTCGCGGCCCAGTTCATCGGTGCCGAGGAGGTGTGTGCGCTGCGTTTCTAAATCGTCGATGACAACTGTTTTCGTAGCCCCTGGACCCCGCAAGCGCGCGGCAACATCCTGCTCCAACGGTTCGAAGGTCGCGAGTGCAGGCGCAAGCAGACTAATAATCACCCACAGCACAACAATGACAATTCCACTGATGACCAACGGGCTACGCCGAAGTTGGTAAGTCAGCATCGCGGCCTCTTTGCGCCACCCCACTGCCGGTTCGGCATCCACCTTTGCGACTTTCGCGACTGCTGCGCTCATAGGCCCTGTGCCTTGCGTATGCGTGGGTCGATCAAAAAGTACAACATATCCACCACAAAGTTGACCGCCACATAGATCAGCGCGATGAGCATACTTACACCCATAATCGCGGGGAAATCCTGTGATGTTGACGCACGGAACATATAACGCCCAAGCCCCGGCCACGCAAAAATCGACTCGGTGAGTACCGCACCCGAGAGCAGGTTGCCGTAGCTTAGGCCGATAACCGTCACGACGGGAATCAGTGCGTTCGAAAGGCCGTGCCGCAGCACGACGAGCCGTTCCGCAAGGCCTTTCGCGCGGGCCGTGCGCATGTAGTCTGTACTCAACACTTCCAGCATCGATGAGCGCGTAACCCGAGCGATCGTCCCAGAGATGAAGCTACCCAGTACGATGCTCGGTAGAATAATATGGCTGAAAGCCTCGCGGAAGGTGGCGAAGTCACCCGTGAGTAACGAGTCGACGGTAAACCAGCCTGTGAGGTCTGGCGGTTCTGCCGTGCGGAAGCCTAAACGCCCCGGCCCGGCAACCCACCCAAGCTCCGCATAGAAAACAGACAGCCCCACCAACGCCAGCAGAAACACAGGGAAGCTCACCCCGACCAGGGCAAACACCCGCACCGCGTAATCGATAATCGTGTCTCGCCAAATAGCCGAGACGATACCGAACACCACGCCCATCGCCAGGCCGATGATGACCGAATACGTTGCGAGTTCCATCGTTGCCGGAAGGAACTGTCGGATGTCGTCGGCGACCGGGCGACTGGTTTTGATCGACGTACCCATGTCCAACCGAAGCAAATTTCCCAGGTACGTAAAATATTGCACGTAGAGCGGTCTATCCAGGCCCCACTTCTCGCGAAAGGCCTCTACGAGTTCCTCGTTGTTGAGCGCATTGGTCGGGAGGTTAGCAGTAACTGGGTCTGCGGGAACCGCGTTGGCGATCAGAAATGCGACGAGTGTGATGCCCAGCAACAGCGGCAACGTTACGACCGCGCGCCGAAGAATATAACGTCCAAATGCCAAGTCGATAACGATCCAATACTAACGCATGGGGAGTGGGGTGGTGCGTATCACACCACCCCATCGATTGCTGCGACAGATTTTACTCAGCGCGGCTCAAAATCGCCACATCGAGCGTCCACTGCGGGTGATAAACGTAACCCTCGATGTCGTTGAGGTAAGCCGTTTGCAACGCCGGAAGATTGAACGGCGCAAACGGACCCGACTCTTGCAACTTGTCCTGCAAGGCCGCGAACACTGCGAGGCGCGAATCGGCGTCGGTTTCGGTTTCGGCCTGGGCAATCAGGTCGAGCAGTTCGGCATCGTCCACCAGGTCCGTGGTCCAGTTGGTGCGCTCTTCGGCAACCTTACCACCTGGCAGGAAGGACAGCACGTCCAGCGGGTCGAGGATGTCGGGACCCCAGAACCAGTAGGCAAAGCCCTGCTCACCGTTGCGGTACTCCTCCAGCGACACCTGAAGTTCGCCCGGTTGCAACGTCACGTTGATGCCAACTTCCGCCAGGTCCGATTGAATCTTCTGGGCGTTGGTGTTCATGTTCACACCCTGCCAAGTGAAGTCGGGGTATTGCAGCGTAATATCGAACCCATCGGGGTAACCCGCTTCGGCAAGGAGTTCGCGAGAGCGATCAAGGTCACGCTCGAAGGCTTCTTCTTCGCCGTACGAACCGAGCAGGCCAACGGTCAGGTTCGTCGGCGGGACGACACCACCCCACAGTGCTTTGTAACCTTCATAGTCCAGGGCGTAACGAACGGCAAGCTGCACAGTCGGATCGCTGACGATACCGCCGATTTCGGCGTCCTGGTTCATCAGGATGAAGTGCGTGTAAACGCTCGGGCCGCTGTACACCGTCAGGTTCGGGTCACTGGTCATGGTGTCTGTCTGGTCGCGGGTGAGGTCCAGCGCCATATCGATGTCGCCAGCTTCGAGGGCGATCTTCTGTGTGGCGGCCTCTGGGATGTTGGTGATGATTACCTCGTTGAAGTACGGTTCCTCGCCCCAGAAGTCTGGGTTCTTGACGAGTACGGTTTCTACCTGCGGTTCCCAGCTTTGCAGAATGTACGCCCCACTACCAGCGGATGAGCTATTCAGGTAGGCTTCTGCACCGTCATCTTCACCCATCGCGCCACCGTTCGCCATAATCGTCTGCGAATCGGTCACCGAGAACGCGTAGTTCGTAAGCTCAGAAAGGAAGGATGGACGGGCATTCATAAGGTTGAACGTCACCGTGCCGTCATCATTCGCAACGACGCTCTCGATGTTGTCTGCAAGGAAGGCCGGGTTACCTTGCACCGTCTGCAAGCGCTCGATGCTGAACACCACATCATCGGCTGTGACCGGGTTGCCGCTCACGAACGTGACGCCATCGCGCAGTGTGAAGGTGTAGGATGAACCATCGTCAGACACGGTCCACTCTGTCGCAAGCCAGGGCAGAATGTCACTCGCATCCTCATCAGGGAAGGTCACGAGGGTATCGTACGTGGCGCGGTTGATGATCCCGGTCGTCTGCGTGAAGCCGCGCGCTGGGTCCAGCGAGTCGGTGCTTTCGGCATGGCCGATGACCAGCACGCGTGCATCCTGTGCACCGCTCAGGCCAGCCAGCGATACCGCGAGCGCCAACACGGCGACGAGTACAATAAAGCTTCTCTTCATCATATCTCTCCAACTCTCATCAATAGTCCGTAATACTAGCGAATTTACGAGGGCGCGGCAACAAATGTGGCAAGTTCGCCCGCAGGTGTTATAGTCGCTCGCACGTTCGAAAACGACCTATGTGAGCAACCTACAATGAATTACCAAGCACGACTGGACATTTTCCACGGGCGCCTTGGCGATGTCGCCGACCTCGCGTTTTTTCCGATTTCAGCGGATTTGCAGTACCTTACGGGCATCCCCCGAGATATCCCAAACTATGGGGCTGTGCTACACCCCGGAGGCTGGTTAGAAGGCGCGTGGATACGCCCCGGTCACGCGACCGTCCTCACCCTTACACGTATGAGCGCCGAATTCGGCAACCTCGCAGGCTCGCAAAACGTCGAGGTGCGCATCCTGGGCGAATTCGATGACCCGGCGGCTTTGATAGCTGACTTATTGAAGGCGTTTGCGCTTCCACAAAAGCCAACCCTTGCCCTCGGTGACCACACAAAGGGGGAAACAGTTGCGGGTATCTCAGGGATATTGCCGGTGGTTGCGTTCATCTCGGGCACAGCGGTGCTAAACCCACAGCGTGCGGTAAAGCGTAATGATGAGATCGAGGCAATGCGCAAAGCCGGTGCCGTCACCGAGGCGGCCTTTGCAGATGTCTTGCCACAGCTCAAGCTCGGAATGACCGAACTGGACATCATCAGCGAAGTAGACTACCAACTGCGTCGACACGGCGCGCTTGGCCCCTCATTTACGACCTCGCTGTACAATTCTGGCCCGAACCATCCGTTGATGTTCGGCCAACGCCTCGAAACATGGCCGCGCGAACTCACTGCCCCGGTATCGATCTTGTTCGACTTCGGTGCGGCGATGCCCGATGGCTTCTGCTACGACTTCGGGCGCACGGTCTCCTTCGGGGCACCGGACGCCGACCAGCAACGCGTCTACGACCTTGTGATGGCATCGCAACGGGCAGGCATCGAAGCACTGAAAGCCGGCGAGACAACCTGTGCAGCAGTCGATGCAGCCGCGCGAGCGGTCATCGAGGACGGTGGCCTGGGGGAAGCGTTCCGGCATCGGTTGGGGCATGGTATCGGCATGGATGTGCACGAAGCGCCCTTCCTCACCAAAACCGATCACACACCGGTCGTCGAGGGCATGATGTTCACGATCGAGCCGAGTATCACGCAATTTCACTCGTTTTCGGCCCGCGTGGAGGATGTCATCGTCGCCCGCCCCGGTGGCGGCGAAAAACTGACCGACGGCTACCAATCTCTGATCGTCGTTGAGTAAGCACGGGGAATCGGCGGGGACGCATCCCCGCCGAACTAGTGTTTCGCGCTAAACCGGTTTTAGCATCCCAAAAAGCTCACGAGCACGATTTGCACTCCACAGGCAAACCTCCCAGAGATCAGCCACAGGGACATTCGTGTGCGGCAGGGTGTGCATGTAGCTTGGCGGGCCATACTCCGGGTCGAAGGTCAACAATTCTGCGCCTGCGGCAACATGTAAATCGTAGATTTTCTTCCACTGCGCTTCGTGCCATTCCAGGTGAGGCGCGTATTCGGGTGCTGACGGATCGGGCACTTGTGGGCCGTGTTCGTAACCCACCCGCGCATGGATGTGCCCCGCGCGTTGGTTTGCAAGTTCGATGTCGGCCATCACATCGTTGGGGAGGCGACCACACACATTCACCCAATGGCTGTAGTCTGCGGTGATACGTAACTCGGGGAATTGCCGCAAATAGGCCGCAGTCGTCCACGGGTCGTAGGTCAGCCGTCCCCGGTGCGTTTCGTGCAGAACAGGCATGTCGAGCGAATCCGCGACATTGAGGCATTCTTCGAAGAACGCACACCCTTCATCGAATGTCATCGCATCGCGCCCGGGATGGAGGTTGATGCGTGTAGGGTTAAAGGATGCAAACTGCTGAAGTAGCGATTGGACATCGGCCTTGTCGTCGATGAAACCGGCAATAATCACATTCAGGTTATGTTGCTCGGCAAGCTGCAAGAACAACGTCGCGTCGTCGAATTGGTTTTGCGGCCACGCCTCTACGCCATCGTAACCGGCTGTTGCCACACGCTCGAACATGCTCGCTAACGAGCCAGTCATTCCCCAAAGTGCTTTGTAAATTTGGACTTGCATTCAATCTCCTTGCGTTCGTCCTAAACTCATGACTTTGCAGCTTCGACTATAAAGCAGATTGCCTGTTCGGGAACCGCAACTCGCAGTTTTTGATGCGCTTTTTACTCAGCATTCCTCGATGCGTCATTAGATTTCTCGCAAAACTATTGCAGCCCTCCATGACAAACATCACTGGCGATATATGACTGCTTATGTTGCAATTTGTTTGACGAATTGCGTAAAGCGCGCTATTCTTATTCTAATATTTGTCTCATATTTGCTTCACATATGATTAATGAAAGACTTGGGGCTTTACTCCCAAAGTCGCGTTTAGGCAACCACTTAAGGATTCATTCTCAGGAGCCTCATGATGTCTGATTCTCCAACAAACGGCGCTGCTGCCCTCCCCACAACCCCACAAGAACAACTCCTCGAACGACTCGGCGACCCCCACACACTCGCCGCACTCAACAGCATTTTGGATAATCTCGAACTCATCGCGTTTGCCATTACGGCAATCGATGGTTTTCTGCAACGCGCCGACTCGTTTATTGACGCCGTGTCCAGCGGCATCACCGACGTGAAGGACAGCCTGCCGTCGCAACAGGTCGACCTGCTGACATCACCCGATTTCGTGCCGCAGATGACACAACTCCTGAAAGCCGGGACGCAACTGGCAGATGTAACGCAGATGGACGAGTTCCAGGCCTTGTTGCAATCTGGCGTGCTAGCCCCCGAAACGCTCAAGGTTGTGGGACAGGCTGGCGATGCGTTAGTCGAAAGCAAGAGCGGTGCCGAACCCATCGGCCCAATCGGCCTGTTGCGTGCCATCCAGGACCCGGATGTTCAACGTTCGCTGGGATTCCTTATCGCCTTCAGCAAGGCCTTCGGTAAAAAACTCGATGCATGAGCTATCCATCGCCTACAGTCTGGTTAGTGCAGCCGACGAAGCCGCGCGGCAGGCTGGCGTTACCTGTGTCGAGGCTGTGCATTTGCAGCTTGGGGCGATGTCTGGTGTGGTGGCCGAAGCCCTGCTGTTTAGCTACGAAATCGCGACAAAGGGCACAACACTGGAAGGCTCCGAACTGGTTATTGAGGAGCTACCTGTAATCGTTTACTGCCCCACTTGCCAAGAGCAGCATCAACTGGACGATATTCAGCGTTTTCGGTGCCCCATGTGCGATAGGCCCACCGGGGACATCCGGCAGGGGCGCGAACTGGAACTTATCTCACTTGAAGTACGTGATGACGCTGTTACGAATACTGATTTAGAGGAAGCCGATACGCATGAAACCTCGTATTCTTGAAATCCGGCAGGGTGTACTAGAAAAAAACGACCAACTCGCCCACAGCCTGCGAGATCAATTCACACAGGCCGGTATGCTGGTCGTGAATATGGTCTCTAGCCCCGGTACCGGCAAAACCGCCTTCCTGGAGCGCACACTGACAACGATGCGCGCGCAGGGCCACGCAGTAGCCGCCCTCGTGGGCGACCTCGCCACCGAAAACGACGCTAATCGCCTGGCGCGCAGTGGTGCGCCCGTTCGACAAATTTCGACAGGCGGCAACTGCCACCTCGAAGCCGATATGATCGAGCGGCACCTCGACGGTTGGAGCCTGACCGACATCGAGTACCTATTTATCGAGAATGTTGGCAACCTGGTGTGTCCGTCGAGCTACGACCTCGGCGAAACTGTGCGTGTTGTCCTGCTTTCGGTGACCGAAGGTGAAGATAAACCGCTGAAATACCCACCGCTATTCCACTCATCCGATGTCGCCATCGTCACAAAATACGACATCGCCGAGGCCGTCGAATTCGATGAGCCGACAGCCCTCGCGAATATTGAGCAGGTATGCCCCGGTGCGCAGATTTTCAAGACTTCTGCGAAGACCGGACAGGGGGTCGACGAGTGGGTAGCGTACCTTGTTCGTCAACGCCAGCAGCTATTCGTTGGCGATAGTGTTACATCGTAAGTCCTGTATAGACCACTAGTAGAAAAGGCTTTCCGATTATGACATCTCTACTCTGGCTCCAGGGGGGAGCTTGCAGCGGCAACACGATGTCATTCCTCAATGCCGAAGAACCGAGCGCGGTCGACCTCGTGACGGACTTCGGAATCGATGTCATCTGGCATCCATCATTAGGAATGGAACTCGGCGACCATGTAAAGCGCAAGCTGGAAGACTGCGTTAGCGGGGCACAACCGCTCGACATCTTCGTCTTCGAAGGCACGGTGATGATGGGGCCGAACGGCAGCGGTCGCTACGACATGTTTGCCGACCGCCCGATGAAGGACTGGGTCGCGGAACTCGCGGCGCAGGCGCAAATCGTCGTTGCTTTGGGCGACTGCGCTTGCTGGGGTGGCATCCCCGCGACGGCACCAAACCCGACCGACTCTATCGGCTTGCAATACCTCAAGCGCAACCACGGTGGGTTCTTGGGCAAGGCCTTCACGTCGAAGATGGGCCTGCCGGTTGTCAACATCCCTGGTTGCCCCGCCCACCCCGACTGGGTTACGCAGATACTCGTCGCGATTGCCGCTGGCCGTGCGGGCGACATCGCGCTGGATGACTTGCAGCGCCCGCAAACGTTCTTCAAGACGTTTACGCAAACCGGTTGTACCCGCGTGCAGTACTTCGAGTACAAGCAATCCACGATGGAGTTCGGCCAGGGGACGCGCACCGGGTGCCTGTTCTATGAGTTCGGGTGCCGTGGGCCTGTAACACACTCGCCATGCAATCGCATTTTATGGAACCGCCAATCGTCGAAGACACGCGCCGGGATGCCCTGCACCGGCTGTACCGAGCCAGAGTTTCCGTTCTTCGATTTGGCACCGGGTACGGTGTTCAAAACTCAGAAGATTAGCGGCTCGATCCCGAAAGAAGTCCCAGAGGGCACCGACCACATCACCTACATGGCCCATGCCGCCGCTGCACGCGTCGCTGCACCGCAGTGGTCGAAAGAAGATATGTTTGTCGTTTAGTGATTAGGGACTTACGATTATGACCAAGCTCGATTTGCACATTAGCCCGCTGGGGCGCGTCGAGGGCGACCTCGACCTGCGTGTGATGGTGGAAGATGGCACCGTCACCGACGCGTGGACCGAGGCCGGGATGTTCCGTGGCTTCGAAATGATTTTGAAGGGAAAAGACCCCCAGGCAGGCCTCATTGTTACCCCACGCATCTGCGGTATTTGTGGCGGCAGTCACCTGTTCAAGTCCTCCTATGCACTTGATGTGGCCTGGAAAACCGAACTCCCGCCGAATGCCACGCTGGTTCGGAACATTGCACAGGCCTGCGAAACCCTCCAGAGTATTCCGCGCTGGTTCTATGCGCTGTTCGCCATCGACCTCACGAACAAGAACTACGCCAAGGCCAAGGGTTATGACGAGGCTGTTCGCCGTTTCGCGCCGTTTGTCGGCACGAGCTACGAACCCGGTGTGACCTACTCTGGGAAGCCAGTGGAGGTATATGCCATCCTCGGTGGGCAGTGGCCGCACTCCAGCTTTATGATCCCTGGCGGTGTGATGTCTGCACCGACACTCTCCGATGTCACACGCTCGATTTCCATCCTCGAATGGTGGAAGGACACCTGGCTGGAAAAACAGTGGCTTGGTGGCTCCGTCGACCGTTGGCTGGAAAACAAAACCTGGGCGGATGTCCTCGCGTGGGTAGACGAAAACGAGAGCCACTACAACTCCGACTGCGGCTTCTTCATCCGCTATGCACAGGAAATCGGCCTCGATAAGTTCGGGCAGGGCGCGGGCAACTTCCTCGCGATGGGCACATTCTTCGACCCAGAACGCTACGCCAAGCCGACCATCGAAGGTCGCAATGATGGCCTCATCACGCGTGCAGGCATCTACGCTGAGGGCAACTACTACGACTTCGATCAAGCCTTGGTGCGCGAAGATCACACGCACGCTTTCTACGAGGGCACAGGCGCACTACACCCCTTCGATGGTGTGACGGTGCCGATCGACCCAGCCGATGGTCGTAAGCTAGACAAGTACACCTGGGCGAAGGCCCCGCGCTACGATGTCCCCGGTGTAGGCACGGTACCGATGGAAGCAGGCCCCCTGTCGCGGCAGGTGATTGCCGGGCGCGAGGGCAACCTTGCACATCAGGACTATGACCCGCTGTTCCTCGATACCATCAGCACCATTGGGCCAAGCGTGATGGTCCGTGTGATGGGGCGCATGCACGAGGCGGCCAAGTACTACAAGCAGGTCCGCAAGTGGATCGACGACCTCGACATGCACGAGAAGTTCTACATCAAGCCGGTGGAACACGAAGAAGGCCAGGGCTTCGGCGCGACGGAAGCCGCCCGCGGTGCACTTGCGGACTGGATCAAGATCAAGGACGGCAAGATCGAGAACTACCAGGTGGTGACGCCAACCGCATGGAACATCGGCCCGCGCGACGGCCAGAACGTCAACGGCCCGATGGAGCAAGCGTTCATCGGCGCGACCATCGCCGATACTGACGACCCGGTCGAGCTTGGGCACGTGGCGCGCAGCTTCGACTCCTGCCTTGTATGTACGGTCCACGCCTACGACAAGAAGACCGGCAAGGAACTGGCGCAGTTCCGGCTCGGTGATATGTGCTAAACGAGTTAGCCCGTCGGTGGGGTGCCGCGTGGCGTGGCACCTCATCCGATGGATGGATGATGTATGGATGATGTGATGATGGAAACGTTAGTAATCGGATGTGGCAACCTACTGCGCGGTGACGATGGCGTCGGCCCGGTGTTGATCCGTCACTTGTGGGAGCGAGACATCCCATCGCATGTGCGCATCGCCGATGGCGGCACTGCGGGGATGGATGTTGCCTTCCAGATGCGGGGTGCGGACCGTGTCGTCCTGATCGACGCATGCCAGAGCGGCAGCAAACCGGGTACGACCTACCGTGTTCCTGGTGAACAACTAGAAGACCTACCCCCATTGACGGGGCTGCACAGCCACTCGTTCCGCTGGGATCATGCGCTCGCATTTGCGCGTTGGTTGCTCAAAGACGAGTACCCTACAGACATCACCGTATATCTCATCGAAGCGCAAAACACCGATTTTCGGATGGATATGTCTGAGCCGGTGACATCGGCCATGCACAAATTGCTAGACCGCCTCGTCGAAGACCTTAATGCGGAGGCGCAGCGTGCAAGTTGAAATCACCGAGCACGGCTATCTATATCTCGATGCCGACATCGCGACGCGGTACTTCCCCAATGATGTACTCGTGGTGCTGGTGCGCGAGATGGAACTGTGGCTGTTGCCAATGCGGGGTGCAGCAGGGGGTGGTTTGCTGCTCAAACAGCGCAACCTGCTAGGCGACCGGAGCGTGCTCATCTGGGAGGTGATCCCAGAAATGACCGAATCCGGCTTGCGTCCGGCTTTCTGGGATGCCGAACGGGGTGCACTCCGGGTCGCACTCGAGGTGGCCCATGAGCGACGGATTCGATGACCACGCCACCCACGTCAAGATGACTATCGAGCAGGAAAAAGGACGTTGGGTGGTCTACATAGAGGTGACATTCTGGGAACTCGACAACGAGAACCCATTGCAACACTACCGTCATCGCATACAGGACTACGCGACGAAGCGTAAGGCAGAAATCGCTGCCAGTTGGATGAAACGCGCCGCCGAACGTGACCTACGGTATCCGCCGTTTGGGCTGTAGTGCGAGTATCCAACACAGAATTATTGTTAGCTAAAAACTGGTTATTCGATGGATTTGCTGAGACCCCAACCGATTGGTATTTTTCCGTTGCCTGCCGGATACCTCGTGTTACCGCAGGCCGAAGACACATCTGCTTTGCAAACGCTGATGCAAGGCCACACACCGGACGCATTTCCGCCGGAGTGGGTATTTTTCCAGCGAGCCCTAGCGGGTGACATTGCTGGTGCACGAGCGACCCTCACTAACGATGACTTCGTAAGCCGGTACAACCGCTTCGTGCTGGAATCCAGCCCAGACGAATACGCTACGCTGCAAACACAACTCCCCAATGAACTCCTGCCGCTTCTGACTCTTGTGGGCTACACGCTGGGTTATACCGACGCGCCCCCTCAAACTGGCGACCTCGATGCCGAATTACTGGCACTCGTGCTCATGGCGCAAGCGACACATGCCATCGAGCAAGGCAATCCACAGCGGGCTATTTCGCTGCTGGAGCAAGCCATCGACGAGGCGACGCCGGTTTCGCCCGTGTTCACAGCGCTGTTGACCGGCACACTCGCCGACACGCAGCGCGAACGGCCCGGTGCAACTGCTGTGGCTATCCAGAACTACAAGGCTGCCCTTGGCATCCTCGAAACCACAGACCTCGAAGAACAACGCGGCGGACTGTGGCTCACACTTGGTACCACTTACCATGAACTAGCTGAGGGTCGGCGTGGGATGCTAATGGAAGCTGTGAAGTGTTATCAGCAGGCGATTCGCTTCTATACACGCGAAACCCGCCCAGACCTGTACGCATTGGCACAAAACAACCTCGCCCTGGCCTACCTCACCTCACCGATGACCGAGGCCAGCGACCAGTTACGGATGGGCATCGCGGTGCAATCGCTGCGCGAGGCGCTGAAGGTGTACACCCGCGAGACGCACCCGCAGATGTGGGCCAGTGCCCAACTGAACCTCGCCAATGCGTTGCAGTACCTCCCCTCCACCCACACCGATGAGAACATCGTACAAGCGGTGGAGCTTTACGAGGAATTGCTCGAAGTCCGCGACAAAAACAGCGACCCGGTCGGGTACGCGCGGCTGCTAGCAAACCAGGGGAACGCGCTGGCGCACCTCGGCATATTCGACCACGCCACGACCAAGTTGACCGACGCACAGGCCATCTTCCACCAGGTGGGCATGGACGACGCAGTGACCTCGATTGCCGGGGTACTGGAGCAGATCGAAGCACAACAGGGAGCCGCCAATGCAACTCCATGAGCGCCAACAGTTCGACTTCTTGCTGCTAACTGCGGTCGAGCGCTACGTCGAGCGGCTCACGCAGCGCAACGAAGGGGCGGCGAACGCGCTTTCTCGGCTGCAAGCGGACCCAAACGGCGAAGGTATCTGGCTCGATCAATTTGTCGACGCGATTTTTCAGGACTTTCTGCTGGATAACACCGCGGGCGCCTGTTTCGTGCTCCAGGCACTTGGCAAACGCAAAATCGAAGTGGTGCCACCGGGCAAGGTCGACGATGTGTTATTGGCGATGGCGAAGCAGGCCTTTGCTGGGGTTTTGCAGGTTAAAACAATCGAAGCGTTAGAACAGTCTGTGATGTATAGCGGGGGATAATTGATAAAAGATGACAACCAATGGCACACCGACCCTGATTGCCGAGGATTTCGAAACGTTAGCACAGCGCGTCGACGAGGCTGTGAACGAGGTTCGCAAGCTGGGCGAAGAAGAACAAAAAGCAGCGATGGCGATGAAGCGTGCCATCGAGGACTTCCATAAGTTTGCACTCACAAAAATGGTACAAGCCCTCAAAGCCGACGACAACGGCAAGGCGCTATTGTTCGAGATGGTGGACAACCCGAGCATCTACGCGCTGTTTGCGATGCACGGCATCGTGCGTGCCGATGTGACGACACGCGTGAATCGGGTGATCGACATGGTACGCCCGTACATGCAGTCCCACGGCGGCGATGTCGAACTTGTTCGAGTAGAGGGTGAGGCGGTTTACCTCACGCTGCATGGGGCTTGCAACGGTTGCTCTATGTCTTCGGTGACCCTACGTGAGGGCGTGGAGGAAGCCCTGAAAGAACACGTGCCGGAGATCAAGCAAATCGAAGTCGTGCCGAATGACCCCGGCCCGGCTATGATTTCGCTGGAAAGCATCGGTGTGGTCAAACAAGCCGATTGGGTGATGGGGCCTGCCGTCGACGAGGTTCGGGAGGGCAGCGTGTACCGTATGGACCTCGGCGACGGGGATAGCGCGGTGATCTTCCACCTCGATGGCAAGCTGCAAGCCTTCCGCAATGCGTGTACGCATCAAGGCTTACCGATCGATGGCGGGATGCTCGACGCAATGAACGGCACCATCACCTGCCCGTGGCATGGCTTCTGCTTCGATGCCACCTCCGGTGAGTGCCTGACGGCACCGCAAGCACAGTTGGAGCCGTTTCCGCTACGCGTGGATGAAGGGCGTGTATTCGTCCGCCCGACGTAAGCAACCCACCTGACCGAAATTGTTGAGCGAACGTACCGTATGAAACCGAAACTCTGGTTAGGTGCTGATGCCGTCGGCGGCCTCACATTACCCGATGCGCAGCCGACGCCATCGCAGTTGTACGCCCCGCGGGGTGTCTTCGTCGATGATGATGTGTTTGTCGCCGTCGACAGCGGTAACCACCGGGTGCTCATCTGGCATGGGATACCGACCTCTACCGGCCAACCTGCCGATGTCGTGCTTGGGCAGGCAGACTTCTACACGGAAGGCCCGCGTGCCGACGAAACCAGCCGTGAAAATGGCTTCCACTTGCCGACAGGTGTGGGGATATGGAAAGGGCGGTTGCACCTTGCGGATGCGTGGCATCATCGTGTGCTGGTGTGGAACACCGTACCGACCGCAACCAATACTCCACCAGATTACGTGATTGGACAAGCCAACCTGAGCGAGATCGAGCCGAACCGGGGCGGCGAGGCCAACAGCACATCACTGTACTGGCCGTACGGCATCGGCTATCACCACGGATGGTTCTACATCGCCGACACCGGCAACCGGCGCGTGCTCGGTTGGAAGGGCCTACCGGAGCCGAACCAACCACCGGATTTACTACTGGGCCAGGATACATACTTCGACACGCTAGAAAATCGAGGCGGGGCCGTCGACGTGAACACATTTCGATGGGCACACGCATTCGCTGCAACCAACGAGGTGCTTTACATCGCCGATGCGGGCAACCATCGTGTACTGGGTTGGCAACTCCCCCTCACCGAAGACCGCCCTGCGGATGTCGTGATCGGGCAGGCCGATTTCGAAAGCGCGTGGGAGCTGCCGTATGGCGCACAGGGTGCACATCGCTTGCGCTTTCCGTACGCACTCGCCGTGGAAGACGAAGTCCTCGCTGTGGCAGACACAGCCAACAATCGTGTATTGTTCTGGCCAGACCCACCGCAACAGGGGGCCGGCGCCCCCGCGACAGCCGTCATCGCCCAGAACAACCTCGACGAGAACGGCGAGAATCGCTGGTTTGCCGTCGAAGCCGATACGCTCTGCTGGCCGTATGGGCTTCATATGCACAAGGGCACGTTGGCCGTCGCCGATAGTGGCAACAATCGCATCGTGTTGTGGGACGTGAGCGATGTGAGGCCGGTTGCAGCACAGGCTACCGAGGCAGGTGCCTAAATGCCTCTGAAGACGTTGATGCCGCAACGCACACGCATCCGCGTGACGGGGGTGGTGCAGGGGGTAGGGTTTCGCCCGTATATCTACCGGCTCGCGACCGAACTTGCGCTGAGCGGATTTGTGGGTAACGATGGACGTGGCGTGTTCATCGAGGTCGAAGGATCAGCGCAGGCCATCGAAGCACTTTTGCGGCGCTTACCCGCAGAGGCTCCACCGCTCGCCTTCATCGAGAGCGTGACACACGCAGCGTTAGTCCCCGTGGCAGATACCGGGTTCACCATCGTCGATAGCCAATCGTTTGCGGGTACACACACCCTTGTCTCGCCAGATTTAAGCATCTGCAAAGACTGCCTACGCGAACTGCAAGACCCCACCGATCGTCGCTATCGTTACCCGTTCATCAACTGCACAAATTGCGGCCCGCGATTCACCATAATACAAGATGTGCCCTACGACCGACCGCTCACGACGATGACAGA
>CAYSVE010000051.1:0-15420 GCA_964434365.1 uncultured Anaerolineaceae bacterium
ATAGCGACCTCCGCATCAACGCTCGCACAAACGAGGCCGAGCAACTCACCATCGTAGTGAATACCTGGCTCCACCTGGCCGACGACGGTGCAAGCATCATCGGCGATTACTTCCGCGAGTCGCCGTCCGATTTCGACGCGGGTGGGGTCTTCCGCTACGACATCGCCAGCGCGACGTTCACCCGGCTAACGGACACCAGCGCCCGTGGGGTGATCCCCGGCCTCACATTTTTGCGCTGGGTGGACGACCCGCAAGCGGGCGGCATCTACCGTTTGACGGAAGCGGGCGCTGTCGTACCCGTCTTCGAAGGCACCACCACTGCCGATTCGCCCATTCGTTGGAATGACGACGAGACGTTGCTGCTCTTTGCTCGCCGCCTAGACGATGTGAGCTTGCTGCACGTCTACGATACGACGAACGACACCCTCACCCAACTAACCCACACCCCGCATTACCTCGCAAGGTGGGCCGAGCGATGAGCCGTACTGTCCTACGCGTTGCAGTACCGCTCATGGGGCTACTCCTGCTATTGATGACCGGGGCAGCTTTGGCCGCACCGCTGCGCACGCCCGAAACACCGCCCATCGTCTACCGGCGCTTGGAGGGCACCGGCAACCAGCGCTACGGGCGACTGTACGCCACCAACCTGCGCGGCGGCTTCCAGCGCCCCCTCACCAGCCCCACCGAAGACGTCCCCACCGATTGGAGCGTCGAAAATGGGGTGGCCGTTATCGCCACCACCGACCGCCGCCGCAACATGATCACCCTCATCGATGTACAAAGCGGCGTGCGTGCGCCCTACCGCCGCTGCAACAATTTCTGCACCCGCCCAGCCTTCGACCCAACCGGCACATACCTCACCTACGAGACCATTTTAGCCATCACCTACGTCGATTACGTACACCTACGCCACCTCGACCGCCTCGACGACCGCCAGCCGACGCTCGAACCCGTTCGCGCGCTCAACCCGACGCGCGTGTTATGGTCGCCAGTCGCGCCTCGGCTGCTCGTACAGGGGGATAGCATCCAGTGGATGAACGCGGAGACCGGCACGGTCGAAACGGCGTTTATGCCGCAGGCGGCGTGGGGTACCCTCGCGCCCGATGGCGGCGGCACCCTATCGCTGAGCTTCAGCAACGAGTACGGCTCCTTCATGGAAGGCCTGCACCGGTACGACTTCGACACAGCCCGCTACCAGCGCGTCACCGATGCGCGCGGCGCACGCGAACACACCGCGACACTCGGCCCCACCACCGAAACGATTACGGTCGCCCGCCAACCCTTGAACCAGGATCGACGTGTGCCCGATAGCGACATCTGGATACTCCAACTCGACGGCACCCGCAGCGACCCCCTCCTCGTCAGCGAACAACACATCGATACCCCCATCGATTGGGACGAAGGCGGGCGTTATCTCTTGTTCCGCCGTGAGTTGAATTTCGATGACTCCGGCCTCAACCGCTCCCCCGAACTGTGGGTCTACGATTTGGAAAGAGACGAAGCCTCGGCAGTACATCGGGTGTGGGGCTTCGTCGATGCTCGCTGGGCGGGGTAACACGATGACCGCGCAACCGAAGGATATACGCGTCACCGAAGCCGAATACCTCACGGCGGACCGCGCGAGCGACACCAAGCACGAATTCATCGATGGCACCGTCCATGCGATATCGGGTGCCAGGCCCGACCACAATCGTATCGTGAAAGAATCACAGTCGGTCGTTGGGCCAGCGTCGGCGTTTCGGGTTAAACTAGGCGCACAGTTGCCAGGACGCCTTACGCGCCCCGTGCGCGCTACCAGTCAGACGTCTACCCAAAGGAAGCGACCTTCATGCTGAAAAAATGCCTTGTCTTCGCCCTTGTGTTCACCGTGGCCTACGGTGCCCACGCCCAAACGACCGCTCCGGCTCAGTCGGTCACGCTTAGCCCGGCCCAGGTGACCATACAAACCGCCGCCCCACCTGCCGAAGCCGCCACCGACCTGCCATCCCTCTGCGCCGATGCCCCACTCTTCGGTGACCTGAGTGCCTTTTTGCTCACCCCAGGCGGCACGACGCAAGTCGTCTTCAATGGCGAGAGCCGCAGCGTACCGGGCACAGCCGCCGTCTACGATGCCGAGCAGCCCTGGGCTTCGCCCGCGATTTGCTCCCTCACGCCCATCCAACCGACGAACGTCGCCGCGTTCTCGCCGAGCGGGGTCGCCTTCACGCCTAATCTGTGGCAGTACGAGTTGGATGCTGTGAACATCGCGACCGTGGTCCAACTGCCATTGGAGGCTGCATCGCAACCGGGGCGCTGGCGTCTCGCGGCGAGCACCGTGCTGGGCCGTCACGAAATCGGCGTGCAGGTGCCGGTGGTGGCCCAACCGCTCATCGTCGACGGTACCAGCCGCTACAATCTCGCCCCCGCCCCCACACCAATCGTCGACGATAATCGGCTGCTCGTGGCAGGCTTCCGCCCGAACGAACGCGTCGTGCTCATCGACACAGCCAACGAGGGCGAAGCCCTTCTCCCTGCCGATACCACCGGCGCGCTCTTGCTCGATGGTGCGGTCGTCCCGAATGTGTACATCGGCGAAAACGGCACCTACCTCGCCACAAGCCCAGTCGAGGGCGTTGGCGCGGTCACGTTCACTACCCCGCAGGAAGCCCAACAGGTCATCTTTGATTTGTACTGGGGCCAGAATGGCCTCGCACTGAACCTCGGCCCCATTCCCGAGCAGCCCATCCTCGAAATCACCCCCGCGCCAGAGCAAGGCGGCCAGGAAGTTGTCGTTGGCCCCGACCAGCCGATGGGTGGGCCAGAGCTTCAGCCGGGTGCCGAAAGTGAACAGGGCGGTGTGGAAACAGTCGTAATACCTGTGGAACCCACCGAGGAACCCGGCACGGGTGGGCCGCTCGTGCTGCTGCCGATCGCCAACTTCACCGCCACCACCGCCGCCCCCTCCACGACACTGCGCGCCGGACCCAGCACCGCTGCCCCGGCTCTCGGAACGATTGCACGTGGCGAGCGCATTCTATTGATCGGTCGTAACGCCGATGGCACCTGGGTCCGGCTCAACGGGGATGCCGAGCGCTGGGTCAATGTGCGCGATCTCATCCCGTTCGGCGATGTGCGCGCACTCGATGTCGTCGCCGTCGACGACGCTGCGGGCTAAATAGCCAAACGCCTACGGGCGGGGTGGTCGATGCCCCGCCCGGTTAGTCCAGTGTGCGCAACCCGATGATGCGTCCGCCGCCCGTGCTGTAGTAAATCCAGCCCTGGGGGCCAACCGCAATGTCGTAGGGGCGAGCTGGCCACAGGCCACTGCCCTGAATACTCACCTTCTGGAAGTCCAGGCCCAGGTGGTCCGCAATAATCGGGATGAAGCGTTCGGTTTGTGCGCTGGCCGGGTCGACATGCACAAGCGCGTAGCCCCGCAAAATCGGCTCGTGATGATTCCCGCCCAGCGCGACCAACAGCTTACCGGTCAAGTCCGGATACAGGTCGTGGCTGTACGTCGCCAACCCCAACGGAAAGCTATCCGCCTCTAGCAGAACCGGCTGCGGTAAAAGGCCATCGCACGCACCATAACGCGCCCCCGCCTCGATTTCCAGCAGCCGACTCGTCACCGAATCGACCGCCCACAACGCCCCCTCGTGGAAAACCATATCCGCCGGGTGGCCGATGTGCGTCGCGAACGTCGTGCGCTCGGCGTAATTCTCACCACTGTAGCGATAAATCGCCCCGCGTTCGAGCGTTTGGCAGGTGTCGCCTCCGCTGCCAACATACAAATCACCATTCGATGGATCGACCGCCACGCTCGTCGTCCAGTAGCCGGTGTAGCCCCACGGCACATCATCGACCACCGTCGTCAGCGTTCCGTCCGCATCGAGCCGGTGCACACGCGGCCCCGCGCCGATGTACAACGCCCCCTCGTGATACGCCAATCCGCTGGGCCGCGTGAGGCCCTCCGCGACAACCGTCTGCGTATCGGGGAAGCCGTCGGCATCACTGTCGCGGAGGGCGACCACATCGCTCAACAGTGGCCGAGCAGCGTAGAGGGTGCCATCCGGCGCGGCGACCAGGGCCGTGTAGACCATCTCATCCGCCGAAGTTTCTTCGATTACGAGCACCTGGCACCACGGCGTATCCGGCCCTGCCCACGGCACATCGAGCACGTTCGGCTGCTGGGGGCACTGGCCTTGCACATGGGCAACAAAGGGCCACAAAAGTGCATAAATAAGTAATAGAAGGCCATATCGTTTCATCGTAGCGTTTGGGCGCGAACCTCGCATATAATGGTTCCAATGTCGCAAGTATCAGGATAACGAGGATGAATATCGGGATTATATCAGACGTCCACGGTGACTATGAGGCCCTTGAGACGGCACTAGAGCGGCTCGACAACGAGCATAACGTCGCGCAAATCCTCTGCGCGGGCGACCTCATCGGGCGCGGCCCAAACCCCAACCGCGTCGTGGAACTCATCCGTGAACGGAATATCCCCTGCGTGCGGGGTAATCACGACGAGTGGAATTACGACCTCAAAGAAGACCACAAAAACTACCTCAAGAACCTCCCGCTCGATTGGCAGGCCAAAATCGGCGGGTTCAACGTCTACATGTGCCACGGCAAACCGGGGAACAACATCTGGGGCCTATACAAAGCCCATGTGAGCGAAACCCTCGTCCGCATGATGCTCTCCTCGCTGGGGTCCGACGTACTCATTACCGGCCACACCCACGTGCCGATGTACATCAGCACCGACGCCGGGTGCGTGCTAAACCCTGGCTCGCTGTACACCGTGGATAGCATGCGCAGCACAAGCCACAGCTACGGGGTGTTCACCCTGCCCGATATGCAGTTCAACGTCTACGACGTGACCGCCAACATCGTCACCGAACTGGCCATATGACCGAAAAATTCTACACCCGCGAGTACTTCTCTCGGTGGAACTACGCCGACCGCACGATGGGGCGGTTCAGCATGTATTGGTTCGCGCGGCGCTACTACGCGGCCCTCGTCAAGCGCTACGCCCCGCCCGGTCGTTTGTTGGAAATGGGCTGCGGCCTCGGCCATCTGCTTGGCCTGCTACAAGATAACTTCGACGCCGTCGGCATCGACCTCATCGACTACAGCATCGAGCAAACGCGCATCAACGCACCCCGTGCCGCCGCCTATCAGAAGGATGTCGCCGAAGTCAGCAACTTCGAGAGCGAGAGCTTCAGCGCGGTGGTGGCGCTGCACCTCGTCGAGCACTTACCCGACCCGCAAACCACCATCGACGAGGTGTACCGCGTGTTGGTGCCCGGCGGGCTGTTCCTGTTCGCCACCCCCCAACCGAACTACAGCCTACGCCGCTTCAAGGACCACACCACCGACGCCATCGGCAAGGACCTCACGCACATCAACGTGCACCCGCCGGGGCAATGGCGCACCTGGGCCGAGGACGCCGGGTTCACCGTGCTCAAGCACTTCGGCGACGGCCTGTGGGATGTCCCCTACCTGCCCGTGCTCCCGAAAAGTGTGCAGTTCGGCATTTTCGGGCTGCCTGCGTTGGCGCAAGTCGTCACGCGGACGACATTTACACCACTGAGCATGGGCGTGAATCAAATCGTCATCGCGCGGAAGTAACGCACCATCTGTAGGGGCGCAGGCAAACACAGCCCACCTGTACAATACCCCCGCTCGTAGGGGCGCAGGCGAGCACAATGCGCCTCGCCCACCTGTACAATACCCCCGCAGATGTAGCTTAACGGGAAAGCACCGCCGGACTCATAATCCGACCATGGGTACGATCCCCGGTTCGAGTCCGGGGCATCTGCATCATGCCAGCTTCGCTGCACCAGGGTCCACCGATCGCAATACGCAGCACCCAGCATGCAGGCCGGCCCTCGTTTGCGCTTGCGCGCGCCCCGCGCTCCGCTATAATGCTCCCAACAGACGCAAGTGACCAGACAAACCGTGAAACCATCACGCGAAGCCCCACTTCCCTCCACCCTGTACACGGAGGACTACTTCCGCACGGCGTGTGAGGGCTACGATGAGTTCAACAGCAGCGAGGGCGAGCACCTCTCCCGCCGTCTGCGCGACGCCTTCGACCATGCCGCCGTCACCCCTGGTATGGACGTGCTCGATGTCGGCTGCGGGCGCGGCGAAATTCTGCGCCACTGCGCCGAACTCGGTGCCAATGCCTACGGCATGGACTACGCCGAAGTCGCCGTAAAAATGAGCCAGCGCGTGCTCGATGCGCTGGACGACACCACACCCGGCCACGGCGGGGTGGCCCTCGCCGATGCCAAAAAGCTGCCCTATCCGTCTGCCTCCTTCGACCGCGTGCTTATGTTCGATGTCGTCGAGCACCTCCACCCTTGGGAACTGCAAGTCGCGCTGCGCGAAGTGCATCGTGTGCTCAAACCCGACGGACGCCTTATCGTCCACACTGCGCCCAACATATGGTACGACCGCTACGCCTACCCGGCGGTCCGCCTCATGCGCACACTCATGGGTGAGGGCCACAAATACCCCGCGAATCCGCGCCAATTTCTGGTGGATGTCAACGAGCACGTTCACGTTAACGAGCAATCCATCCTCAGCATGCACCAAACGCTGGCTCGCGCGGGCTTCTCCGCACGGGTTTGGCTGGATAGCCCACCCCAAAACCGTGACGAGGGCCTTGTGCTCGCCTGGCTCCGTCAACTCGCGTTCGAAACCCCGCCGCTGCGCTGGTTCTTCGAACGCGAAGTGTTCGCTGTCGCTGCAAAGGGGGATTAAACCATGCGCGACAAACGTCCTGTGGACGAACTGAGTATCGAGGAACTCGAACGCATCCTCGCGATACGCAAACGCGAGGAGCGCCAGAAGCGCCTCACTCGTATGGAAAAAGCCGGGCGCATCATCGAAACAGCGCCCCCGAATTATGGCGATGCGACGGCACCGCCTCGCCAAAACGGGACTAATGGATCACCGAGGCCAACGGCCAACGTCACCCCAAAGCCTAAGGCTCCCGCTACACTCGACGAAATCGTGGCGAGCATCGCCAGCGACCCCGCCGGGCGCAACGGCAAGCAAGCCGCGCTCGCACCGAAACCCGACGTTCGCTTCGACGACGGCGAACTCATCGAGGACTTCCCGGTAGAGCCGAAGCGCAAGCAGGTCTACTCCAACGCGACGCGGCGGCTTGCCAATGTCGGCCTGCTGCTCCTGGAAGTCGCGGCGGTGGTTGGGCTGGTGTTCCTCGGTTTTCGGCTCATCCAGGGGTTGGATGTGCTGGAACGCGAAACCGCCGAAGCACAGGCCCTCGCCGAAGAAAACCGCCGCGCGACGATCCCCACCATCGCGCCGACGCCGATATTGCAACTCAGCGACATCGTGCTGCCCGGTGGCCACACCCCACCCAGCGCCGACGGCACCGGCGGCCAGTTCAACTTCGACGAAATCCCGCAGAACCTGCGCCTGATGGTGCAGGACCAGGTGTTGCGCCCGCCGCTCGTTAGGCCAGAGCCAACGACCGAAACCGCGCTGCGGATCATCATTCCGTCGCTCAACGTCGATCACTCCATCGTGCAAGGCGCCGACTGGGAAGCGCTCAAACAGGGTATCGGCCAGGTGCAAAACGGCTACACCCCCAGCGACGAGGCCGGGAACGTGGCCCTCACCGCCCACAACGACATCTACGGCGAAATCTTCCGCGATTTGGACCAACTCCAACCCGGCGACCAGTTCCAAATCCAAACACAGGAGCAAATTCACCTGTACACCGTTCGAAGCCAGGAAGTCGTCGACCCGACTGCTGTGCACGTGCTGCAAAGTGTGGGCCGTGCCACCGCGACGCTCATCTCGTGTTACCCCTACCGCGTGAATACCCAGCGCATCGTGGTCTTCGCAGACCGAGTGGGGTGATCCCCAACGACATGTAAGGGCGGGCCCGCAGGTCCGCCCGTCGGACATCGCTTAAGCCGAATGGCATTGGAAGAATGTGTAGGGGCAAGGGGCGCGTAGACACTGCCCTGCGCCATGCCTCACCCATGTATAGGCAGTACACCAGAACAGGAACCAACATGGCCAAACGACGCAAAAAGAAGAAATCGCAGGCCCCGAATATCCCGCAGGAAGTGCTCGACCGCGCCCGCGACCTGGTCGCGGAGGAAGAAGACGCCTCCGCGCTCGAGGAAACCCGCAAAGACCAAGAACGCCGCGCCGCCCGTGCCGAACGCCGCGCGCGCCGCCGGGGGAGTGCCGCCCCGCTCGAAGCACAGGGCGAACGTGCCGTCAAGGACCCGACAGTCGTCGCAGAAATGCTGCACAACCCCTCTATCGTCGTCAGCGAAGAAGAGCTGAAGTCCACCTACAGCTATGTCATCAGCGACCTGCGCAGCATGGGGATTCTCGCGGCGGTGCTGCTGGTCGTGTTGGTGCTGCTCGCACAATTCATATAGGCAAGGCGGCTAAACGGGCGCAACACCGATGGAAATCGATCTCTCGCAAATTCCATATTTCTCTAGCCTCGACCCCGCCGGTATCGAGCGGGTCTCCGCGTATATCCATGCCCATGAGTACCAGGCCGGGGCGACGATCTTCGTCGAAGGGATGCGCTGCGCCGGGTTCTACATCGTGGCCGATGGACTCGTGCGCATCTACCGCATGAACAGCGAGGGGCGGCTGCACACGCTCAGCCTGTTGCGCCCGGTTTCCACCTTCAACGAGGTCAGCGCCGTCGATGGCGGGCCGAACCCCTTCAACGCCACCGCTGTCACCGATGCGACTGTGCTCGTCATCGGCCATGCGCGCCTGCTCCGCCTCATGGCCGAGGAACCCGCCCTGCTCAACAACTACGTGCAGGCCCTCGCGCGCATCAACCGTAGCTACCTGGAGCGCCTCGAAGACATGACCTTCCGCACGATTCCGTCGCGCCTGGCGAAGCTGTTCCTCCACGAGGCCACCTACGCCGACGAAATCGCCGAGGCCCCCACCAAGCTCACCCAGGAGGACATCGCCAGCGTGCTCGGCACCACGCGCGAGGTCGTGGGGCGTGCGCTGCGTGCCCTGCTGAACGCCGGGTTGCTCCGCAAAGAGGGGCGCAAGGTGTACATCAACGACCGCGCTGGCCTGGAATACCTCGCCGAGTGCAACTGTATGCCAGAGCGCATCGCAGAGTAAACCGGGTGAATTAGTTACTTTCAACAACGCGGCACCCCGGTTTGTCAATACACCCTTCGCTTGACACGCCCCACATTATTCGGCAAACTCTGCAACATTGTTAAATGTTCACAAAAGTATTTTCGGTGATGTTATCCTCGCGCTTGAAAACCCCAGGCGCCGAACCACCAACTTTGTGACCGAACCCGTACATTAATTGTGCTTGCTAGCTCCGCGCTGTGCGGAGGGGAGGTTTATATGGGCGTTTTGATGGAGGTAAAAGACCTCGTCGTGCGCTTCTACACCCAGGAGGGTGTTGTGTACGCCGTCAACGGCGTGAACTATACGCTGCAAGAGGGCGAAACGCTCGGGGTCGTCGGTGAGAGCGGTAGCGGTAAAAGCGTCCACTCGCTCGCGATTATGGGCCTGATCCCGCAACCACCGGGCAAAATCGAAAGCGGCACGGTCACCTTCGAGGGCCGCGACCTGCTCAAGCTCTCGCCCCGGCAGATGCGCGCCATCCGTGGCGACCAAATCGCGATGGTCTTCCAGGACCCGATGACCTCGCTCAACCCGGTGCTCACCATCGGCACCCAAATCGTCGAAGCCATACGGCTGCACAAGGGCCTCAGCAACAGCGCCGCCCGCGACCGCGCCGCCAAACTGCTCGATATGGTCGGCATCGCCGATGCCAAGCGCCGCCTCGACGACTACCCGCACCAGTTCAGCGGGGGTATGCGCCAGAGCGTGATGATCTCCATGGCCCTCTCCTGCGACCCGAAGCTGCTCATCGCCGACGAACCGCCAACCGCCCTCGATGTGACGATCCAGGCGCAAATCATCGACCTCGTGAAGGACCTCAAGCGCGAGCTTGGCATGGCAATGGTGTGGATCACACACGACCTTGGTGTCGTGGCTGGCATCGCCGATACCATCAATGTGATGTACGCCGGGCGCATCGTGGAGCGCGGCCCCATCGAAGCCGTCTTCGGCGACCCGCGTAACGCCTACACCCTCGGGCTGCTCAACAGTCTGCCGCGCATGGATAAAGGCGCGAACGAACAGCGCCTCGTGCAAATCGAAGGCAGCCCGCCCGACATGCGCGTCGAGCCAGTTGGCGACTCCTTCGCACCGCGCAACCCCTACGCCACCGAGCGCGACTTCAAAGAGACGCCGCCGCTGCGCCCGGTCGAAAACGGCGACCCCAACCACTATGTCGCCGCATGGTACGACCTCCCCGCCGAGCTTGCCAAGGCTAAGGAGGAACAAACCGCATGACGATGGCCGATAGCACCGAAAAGAAGAAAAACACGGGCGACGGCGAACCGATCGTTCGTGTGCAGAACCTCGTCAAGCACTTCCCCATCAACAGCGGCATCATCATTCAGCGGCAGGTGGGCGCAGTGAAGGCCGTCGACGACGTGACCTTCGACATTTACCCCGGCGAAACCCTTGGCCTCGTGGGCGAGAGCGGTAGCGGTAAATCGACCACCGGGCGTACCATTTTGCAGCTCTATAAGCCCACCAGCGGCAAAGTCTACTTCGAGGGCCGCGACCTCACCGAGATGTCGCCCAACGAGTTGCGCAAACAACGCCGCAACATGCAGATGATCTTCCAGGACCCCTACGCCAGCCTCAACCCACGCATGACCGTCGGGCGCATCGTCGGCGAGCCATTGCGCATCCACGGCATTATGTCCAACCGCCGCGAACAACAGGAATACGTAGAAAACCTCCTGGAGCGCGTCGGCCTAAGCGGCTTTTATGTAAACCGCTACCCGCACGAGTTCAGCGGGGGGCAGCGTCAGCGTGTGGGTATCGCCCGCGCCCTCGCCCTCGACCCAAGCTTCATCGTCGCCGACGAGCCGATTTCCGCGCTCGACGTGAGTATTCAGGCGCAGGTCGTCAACCTGTTGCAGGACCTCCAGGAAGAACTTAACCTGACATACCTGTTCATCGCCCACGACCTCAGCATGATCCGTTACATCTGCAAACGCGTCGCGGTAATGTTCAAGGGCAAAATCGTCGAACTCGCCGAGACCGACGAACTGTACGACAACCCGCTGCACCCCTACACGAAAACACTGCTCAGCGCCGTGCCCATCCCCGACCCCAAGGTCGAGAAGACGCGCAAGCGCATCATCATGGACGAAAACTTCGACTACACCGAGCACGACTCAGAGATGGTCGAGGTCAGCCCTGGTCACTTCCTCGCGGCCAGCCGCGCGGCAGCGCTTTAATCAGTTGCAACATTTCGGGCGAGGCTTATGTCTCGCCCTCGAACCCTTTTGGCACTACACATCGTACAAGCCCTTCACGGGCACATCTTCAGCCAACATCACCGATTCGAACGTATCATCTGCCCAGTAGGCCCCCTGTCGCTTGAATAGGCCAGCCTCGCCTAGCGTCCACACCTCGATGGTCTCATGTATCGGGTCGACGATCCAGTACTCACCGACCCCGTGTTGCTGGTAGGTGCGGTATTTTTGCTCTCGATCGTATTTTGCCGTGCTGGGCGACAATATCTCGACGACAAGGTCCGGCGCGCCCTTAATCCGCTTTTCCTCGACCACGCAATCGCTGTCTGGTCTCAGGTACAGCACATCCGGCTCGTAGATGTTGTGCGTATCGAGGTAAACCTCGGTCGGTGCCGTAAGGGCCTCCCCACCGATTTTGTTGGCGATTGTCATCAACAAGAATAGAATTTTGCCAACAATGCGCTGATGCTTGATGATGGGCGGCATCCCGATAATCACCTCTCCGTCGATAAGCTGGATCAAGTCGGTTTCGGTGTAGGCGGGTAGCTGATAGTATGCGTCGGCGGTGATCCGCATTTTTGTGGGCTGAGCCATAAATCGACCTTGGCACATCAATACAGGGAATTGACGTTCATTATAGCAGTGTGCGGCGCAGCGCTGACGATTGACCCCTGATCTGATTGTACGGTAGCCAGCCGCGCGGCAGCGCTGTTAACCGCACCACAGACCCCAACCCCTACATCCCCTCCCCGTAAACGGCGGAGACTTCCCGCCAGCGCTGAACACAGTCGAATTTCCCTATCAATCCACCCCAGTATTTCCATTTTGAGCTTACAATGCGCCAAATGGAAGCCAACCACTCGCTACTCGCTACTCATCCCTCAGCACGTCCTGCCCTTACTTCTTCTTCGGCCTAAACGCCTCGATCTTATCCTCGTGCGTTTCGATGAACGGCCCGCCAATCAGGTCGATGCAGTAGGGCACGGCGGCCATCACCGCGTCCATGCACTCACGGATGGCTTTGGGGTTCCCCGGCAAGTTGAGGATGAACGTGCTCCCGCGTATCCCCGCCGTTTGCCTTGAGAGAATCGCGGTCGGCACGCTGTTGAGCGACACCGCGCGCATCAACTCGCCGAAGCCGGGCATCATCTTCTCGCACACCGCCTCGGTCGCCTCCGGTGTGATGTCGCGCGGCGCGGGACCGGTGCCGCCCGTCGTCACGACGAAGCAACAACCTGCATCGGCCATCTCGACGAGCGCACCGGTAATGGCGTCCATCTCATCGGGCACGATTTTCGGCATCGCCTCCCACTCGCTGCTAATCACCTCGTCCAAATACTCATGGATAGCGGGGCCGCCCCGGTCTTCGTACTCACCACGGCTGGCGCGGTCGCTCACGGTAAGGATACCAATTTTAGCGCTGCTCATGCGTTGTTGTCCTCCAGGAAAATGTTCGCAACAGGTAACTCGAAACCGGGCACGACATCCTCACCGCTGAGGGTGGTGCCAATGGTACAGTGCCGCAGAATAATCGCATCGTCGTCGCCCGGCTCGACGGTCTCCACCGCCTCACGCTCGGGATGCACCATCCCCACGAAGTGCGCCCCGGCAGCGATATAGCTGCGCATCTTATCGTAGGCGTCGCTCACTCGGTCGCTGGAGGATAGTACTTCGACCGCGAGGTCGGGCGCACCATCGTAGTAACCCGCTTCGAGGAAAGGGGGACGCCCCGCCGAGACAAAGCCAACATCGGGCGCAACTGTCGCTCCGTCAAGCAGGTTGTACCCACCTTCGGCACCTGTAACGCGGCCCAGCTTGTGGGCTAAACAATGAACAACCAACATACTCCCAACGAGCATGCCGATTTCTGGTGGAATAGGATTTGCTGGCGACACTTCGATGATCTCCCCGTCGATGCGCTCGAAGCGCTTGCGCGGGTGCTGCTGCACAAACTCATAGAATTCTTCGGTGGTGTACGTTTTGGTGACCATTGCACTATGCCTCCGGTTTGCGTAACCAGCTTACCACGCGCCTACCCAGCCGTTCGAGTTCGCTGCGTGGCGCGTTAGCGACGGTGCAGCCCATAAGCATAGGCGCGAGCACGTCGGGGTCCACGCCACCCCGCTCAGCGATGAACACGAGTGTGGTGTGCGGCGTCTGCGATGTAGCCCATGGCGCCCCAGCCGTCAGGTTAGCGCGCCGCCCCACGACCTGCAAAATCACCTGTGGCTCATCGGGTGCGTAGACGACGCCCTTCGCACGGTAGATGGTGTGGGGTAGGCGCTCCACCGTGCGTTGAAGCTCCTTGAGGTTGAGCGGCTCGGACGATGACCATATGTAGGTATCGAACACGGTGGTGTGGTCGTCGTGGTGATGATGCTCGTGAGCGTCGCCCTCGTGGGTGTGAACATCCATGGCGGGGCGCTCGGCTGTGCGGGCCGGGTCGTAGCCGCCCACGCCGAGCACAAGCCCTAGCGGGGCGATACTATTGGTCGTGCGCAGCACCCGTGCCCGCGGCACAATCCGTCGAATTTGGGCTTCGAGCGCACCCAATGCCGCCTCATCGACTAAATCGACCTTATTGAGCAGGATAATGTCGGCCATGCCGATCTGGTTGAGTGCAAGCACAGCGTTCTCGCGCTCTAAGGTGTTGAACTGCTCCGCGTCCATGACGGTGAGGATGCTATCGATGTGGACAAGGCTCGCGACACTCTCGGCCTGGAAGGTGAGGGCAACCTCTAGCGGGTCGCTGACGCCACTCGTCTCGACGATGACGTACTCGGGCGGCTCGTCGCGCTGGAAGAGGCCTGCGGTGGCTGCGAGCAGGTCGCCACGGATGGTGCAGCAGATGCAACCGTTCGAGAGGCTGACGGCGTCGCCATCGACGCTGGTGACGAGCTGGCTGTCGATATTGACGGCGCCGAAATCGTTGACAAGCACGGCGATGCGCAGGCCGTGGGGCGCGTGCAATATGTGGTTGAGCAGGGTGGTCTTCCCGGCACCGAGGAAGCCCGTGATGATCGTGAGGGGGGTGGTCATTGCGATACAGTAGGCTCGTGACGGTTTGCATTAATGAGGCTATTGTAGCACGGCGGCGGTGGCGGTTTTTTTCCACTTTTTCCGCCGTTGGTTAGGTTTTTTTCCTAGCCCGGAACGGCGGTCCACGGTGGGAAAGTGACGAACAAAGTTGGATCGTCAGTGGATCATCCGTGGATGGTAAGTGGATTATAGTACAGTGGAACGGCGGAGGTCGGCGGCATGTGCCCGGGCATTTGCACGAAGTTCAGTGATGGGTGCTGCGTTGGGGAGGGGCGACGTTTTTGGGTTGCGCGGGAAGACTTCATTTGTCATAATTATTTTACTTGCGGGGGTATTACTCAGGAAAACATGCGTAGAAGAGTCAAGCGTTCCGAGTGGTGGCTCATCATCGGTTTTGTGGTGACGATTTTGGCGGCAATTATTGCAGCAATTATCGACCCAGCGGTATCGTTCTATTTGCAGGCGCGGCAAGAAGCACGGCTCACGCGCGAAGCGCAAACTGCGGCGGCGATTGCAATCTCCGCTGCGCAGAGCGAAACCGCCGCCGCACCGACGCTAACAGATACCCCAATCAATACGCCGTCAGATACACCGACGAACCCACCTACCGTGACGCCGATACCGACCGAACCACCAACGGTGACGCTTACGGCGACACTTGAGCCGTCGGAGACACCGGTGCCATCGCTTACTCCAACAGAGCCACCGCCTACCGCGATACCGACATCACCTGCACCGAGCTATCCATGCCAAGGGCAGATCATAAATCCATTCAGCCAAGCGACAACGCTGACAATCATCAGAGGATTTCCAAACTCTGAAGTGGCTCCTCTAGGATATGTAATCGTCGGAGAGACAGTAGATATTACTGGTCGCTCCAGTGGGGCAAATGCCTACTTTCAAATCGAGACGGAGCGGAACACAAGTGGTTGGGTGGCTGGTGATTACGTAACGATCAGCGACAATTGCCCATCACAATAACTTAATGAGGAGAATTCTATCTTGA
>CAYSVE010000052.1:0-15351 GCA_964434365.1 uncultured Anaerolineaceae bacterium
GTGCGCTGCGATGCCGTAGACGGTGATGGGGCCGACAGTCGCGGCGGCCCCTCCAAGCTGTAAAAATGATCTTCGTGAAAGTGTCATCGTCTACCCTGTACTCAGTGGTTGATGTGAACACTTATAGGTTAGGCGATGGAGATGACGTGTGATTGACGGGGTTGTGACGGATTGGTCAAATAGTTTGCGGGCTGAGGGCGTTATTCTTCGGCTTCGAGTTGAGTGATGAGGGCGTCGATTTGTGGTAGGTCAGCGTCATCGAGGGAGTAGGCGGCGATAAGTGCGGCTTCGTTCTCGCCTGTTTGGCGGTAGAGCTGGGCCGTTGAGAGCAGCAAACCGGTGGAGTCTGGGCTGAGTTTGCGGATCGCAATCGCGCGATTGATGAAATACGCTGCGATTTCTTCATCATCGAAATGGGAGGCGACCACGCCGAGGTTGTGAAGCGTCGCGCCGAGGGCGTCGGTATCGCCGTAGAAGGCGTGGAGGATCGCTGCGTGGGTGAAATTACCCTCGGCAAGTTCCCAATCGCCCATGACCGTTGCGAGGAGGCCCACCTGATGCACAAGCAGGCGGAATAGCCACTGTGCCTCGGGTTCGTCGGTGTCTTCGAGCAGGTGGAGGAGTTCGAAAATGATTTCGGTCATGTATTCCGGGTCGTCGACTTCGGGGTGGTCGCACATTTTTTCCGCGACCGCGATCAAATCGTCAACAGCGCTGTCGAAGGCAAGGTCGCAGGGATGCCCCTGCCAGGCCCACCTATCGATGAGGGTGGCATCGGGGTCGTCGGGATCGTAGGGGGCTGCGTGCCACGATGGCTCGGTGTCCTCGAAGGTGGGGGGGAGTGCGGTTACTTCGCGGAAGGCTTCGGCCTCGTAAAACTCTGTGCCGCCATCGTCGAGTTCGACTTCGGCCTCGACGCGCGTGATGATTGTGTAGAGGCCGGGTTCATCGAAGGATAGGGGGATGAAAAGTTCGTCGAATTCGCTGGAGGGTTCGGTGAAAAGGTGAAACGAGTCTTCGAAGGTTGCCTCGTTCCATAAGTCTCCGGTGCGCTCCTCGAAAATTTCAAGGCCGACAACCAAATGGACAGCGCCGGGTTCGTCGATTTCCCACAGAGTCGCCCACGCGATGCCTGCGTTGTAGGTTTCGACACCGGCGATGACCCATGCGGGGAGCGCGTCTTCGGTGCTGAAAAACTCGGCGGAAACGCCCTCCGCAGCGATGACCAGTTCGCCGTCCGCGATGACTTCGTATTGTTCGCCGCCAAAATCGTCGTACAGGTAGGCGACGTCGGCGGCGTTCCAGCGAACGAGTTCGACAGTGGACAGCAGGGTGATCGTCGACAATAGCGCGGTGAACAGGAACGGAAGTTGGCGCAGTATACTCATGGGTGGCCCCCCAGGTTGCGCGGCAGGTGGACGTTGATGGCCGTGCCTTTGTTGAGTTGGCTTTCGGCGCGGATGGTGCCGCCGTGCATTTCCACGATTTTTTTGACGATGCTGAGGCCGAGGCCGCTGCCGCCGGGGCCGGGGTTGGCGCGGACGAGTGGCTCGAAGATGCGGTTCGGTAGGTACTCGGGTGGGATGCCGCTGCCGTTGTCGATGAAGGCAAGGTGAAAGGCGCCTGGCTGTTCGTTGAGGCGGACGATAATGCGTCCGTCGGCATCGGTGTATTTGAGGCTGTTATCGAGCAAGTTTTCGAAGGCACGGGTGAGGAGGTCGCGGTCGCCTTCGATGAGGGCGGTGGTCGTGGGCATTTCGAGGCCGATGTGCTTGCCCGCCGTGAGGGCGCGGTCTTCGAGGGTGTAAACGGCTTCCTCGACGAGTTCGATGAGGTCGAGCGGCTCGGGGGCGAGGGGGACATAGGCGAGGCGCGCGTCGAAGAGCATACTATCGACGAGGCGGGCGAGGCGTTGGGCTTCGTGCTCGATGGTTTCGGCGGCGCGGGTTACCTGTTCGGGTTCGGGTGAGGTGACGCCGCGCAGGTTCGCGGCGTGGCCGATGATGGCGGCGAGGGGGTTGCGCATGTCGTGGACGATGCGACGAATGAAGTTCTCGTAGAAGGTGCTGCGCCCGGTTTCGCCGGAGCCGGTGCGGATGATGAGTGCGGTGTGGCCGTTTGGCACTGGCACCGCCTGGATACTGTAGCGCCCGGCTCCATCGACGGGGACGACCTGGGTGAGCACGTGTTTCCGTTGGTTGGCGCGGGTTGCCAACGCCGTGATGCTCGCCGGCAGGGGGGCTTGCTCTGGGAAGAGGGCACGGGCGGCCCCGTTGCGCCAGAGGATGTCGCCGCCGGGCGCGTAGACCATCATCGCGTCGCTGGTTTTTTCGGCGAGGGTGCGGTAGAAGGCGGCCTCGGTGTTTTGTGTGCTGCGCAGCGACCATGCGATGACCCACGCGGCGGGCATCGACAGCAGCCATGCGAGGGCGGCTGTGGACCCTGTTTCTACGACGATGAGACGCTCGCCGGTGAGCCATGTGCGGGCGATTACCCATAGCGTGAGGGCGGCCCAAGCGACGAGTAATCCAAGCGAGAGAAGGCGACCGGTGAGGCGAACGATGCGCATGTTATTTCGTCACCAGCCGGTAGCCGACGCCGTGCACGGTTTCGATGAGGTCGTTGCGGCGCAGGCGTAGTTTTCGGCGGAGGGCGGCAATGTGGCGGTCGACGGTGCGGGGGTAGCCGTCCCAATCGTAGCCCCACACTTTGTCGAGCAGGTCTTCGCGCGTCCAGTAGCGGTTGGGATGCTTCGCGAAGAAGGCCAACAGCGCAAATTCGATGGGTGTGAGGTCGACCTCCTGGTCGTTGTGGACCACGCGCAGCCGTTCGAGGTCGATGCGGGTGGTGGGTGGGATCGTGAGGACGGCGGTGTGCTCGGCTGGGCGTTGCTCGGTGCGAATGCGACTGACGGCAGCGAGGGTGGCACGGATTTGCCCGGCGAGGGCGTTGTTATCCCACGGTTTGGTAATAAACGCGATGGCCCCCTGGCCGAGGCTTTCGACCTGCCACTGTGGATAGCTGGTGAGCATGATGATTGGCACGAAGCGGTCGCGCTGGCGCACGACTTTGCACAGGTCGATGCCGCTCATGGCGTGGGGGTCGCTCTCGTTGAGCACGACATCGAGGAGGACTAAATCTGGCTCGGCGGAGTCGATGAGCGCGAGGGCGTCATCGGCGGTGGCCGCAAGTTCGACACGGAAGCCGATACGCGCCAGAAAGGTGCTTAGCGCAGAGCGAATGGCGTCCTCGTCATCGACGACGAGAATAAGGGGTTTTTCGTCCATGGTGGGGTGGTTCGTGTGTGTCCTGGTTTGCTGGAACTATAGCTTAGCACGGGGTTTTGACGAAAGTGTGACGGGCAATCGCTATTCAGGTTCGGCGACGACGTAGGTCATGGCACCGCCCTCGAGTTGGTAGATGTGTGGGCGCAGCAGCAGCAGGGCCGTTTGAGCGAAGGGCGCGCGGTAGTGTTCGATGACGGCCTGGGTGACGGGGTCGATGAGGGTGCCGAGCAGGGTATCGTGTGGGACGATGGTGCCGACGGCTTCCTCGCGTAGCCCTGGGATGAAGACGCCGCCACGCGAGGGCCGGAGCACGGTGGTGTCGCCGACGGGGATGGATTTGCCCGCCGGGTTGATGATTTCGGCGTCGAGGACACCGGCGGTGATGAGCGCGCGCCGCAGCCCATTGGCGATGCGCCCGGCCCACGCGTCTTCGAGGGCGCTGCGACCGCCCATCTCCACGGCGACAACGCGCGCGCCCCGCGATTTCGCATAGCCTGTGAGCGTCACTGTGCGGTCGGGGGCACTTACAGTAAACGGTGCCCCGAAGGCGGCGGTGAGGTCTTCGCCGCCGGGCATTTCGAAAGCGAAGGCGTTGACGCACCAGCTACCGCCGCCGTGCAGGTCGATGACGACCTCGGCCCCTTCGAGCGCTTGGGTGGTGAGGGTCGCGGCGAGGCGTTCGGTGTGCGAGCCGTTTACGTTGCCGGGGAAGCTGCGGTTCAGGTCGAGTGTATCGAGAGGGGCATTGCGGGCGTCGGCCTGCATGGCGAGGGGGTTCGCGACGGTGACGATGCGCAAAGTGCCGCTGAGGGCAGTCGATGGGGTGTTTTGCAGCAGCTTGCGAATCGCGAGTGCGCCCCACGGCCCTTCGTCGCCGTGGACGCCCGCCGTGATAAGCGCGAGTGGGTTAGCGTCGCCGAGGGTGCCGACGCTAAGGTTCACGGTGCTGTGGGCACTGCCGGAGCCGACCGGGTGATGCTGCCAGGTGAGTTGTTCGAACAGGGATGGCATGATTTGCCCTCGATGGTTAGTGGGAGTGATTAGACTTTATCACGGTAGAGGTATTGGCCGCATCATCCGCCCGGTGGATTACTGCCCCAACTTCGGCAGCACGCCGCCACGATACCGTGACGTGCACGTTAACTTTTTGCAACTTATGCGATGCCAGGGTAACATTGTCGATTGTTGACAATATGGAGACTATTGTACATGAAGCGCCTCGTCCCATTCATTTTGATACTTCTACTCATCATCGGTGGCGCAGCCAGCGCACAAGATGACGCTGTGCTGCAATACGGCATCAGCAACAACGTCGATACGCTGGACCCGAACGTTACGACGTTTTCTAGCGTGGGTGTGATTATGGGCCACGTGTTCGACCCGCTCGTGCGGCAAGAACCGCTCGGCACATTCCACCCCGGTTTGGCGACCGAGTGGTCGGTAAACGATGATGCCACCGAATATACCTTCACCCTGCGGGAAGGCGTAACGTTCCACGATGGGACGCCGTTTAATGCCGAGGCGGTAAAGTTCACGTTCGACCGCATCGCGGACCCGGCAACGAATTCGCAACTTGGTGTGAGCCTGCTGGGCCCGTACGCCGAGACGGAAGTGGTGAGCGAGACGGAAATCGTCGTGCGCTTCGAGCAGCCGTTTGCGCCGTTCCTCGATAGTGCGAGCACGCCTTACCTGGGTATCGCATCGCCGACGGCCATTAGCGAGATGGGTGAGGCCTACGGCCAGGAAATGGTCGTCGGGACCGGGCCGTTCGCGGTGGAGAGTTACGTACCGGAGAGTGAAGTGGCGCTCGTGCGCAACGACGACTACGCGTGGGGCAGTGAGGCTGTCTTCGGGATGAGCGGGCCATCGGCGTTGGCAGGTATCACGTTCCGCATCGTGCAGGAGCCTGCGACGCGGCTCGCGGCGCTGGAAAGCGGCGAGGTGAGCTTCATCGATGACGTGCCGGAACTGGATGTGGAACGCCTGACCGGCAGCGAAGAAATCACGATTCAGCAGATTGAGCAGCCGGGGCACGGCTGGTCGCTGATGATGAACGTCGAAAACGCGCCGACCGACGAACTGGCGGTGCGGCAGGCTATCGCGCTGGCGAGTGACAAGCAGAGCATGATCGACATCGTGTTCAACGGCTTTGGGACGCCTGGTTGCAGCCCGGTCACGAAGGTGATGTTCGGTTACGATGCAGCCGCGTGCGACTATCTACCGTATAACCCTGAGATGGCGATGCAAGTGCTTGAGGACGCCGGGTGGGTCGATGAAGATGGCGACGGCATCCGCGAGCGTGACGGTGAAACGTTGACGATTCAGCACTGGTTCCGTGCTGATGGTGAGCCGGGTGCGAGCATGGCGCAGTTCATGCAGGCGGATCTCGCTGCGGTGGGTATCGAGGTGGTGTTGAACGGTGCATCGCGCAGTGGGTACTTCGATGCGGTGCGCGCGGGTGAGCACAACACGCAAAACTGGTGGGATACACAGACCGACCCCGATGGGGTGATGCGCACGCTGTATTACAGCGCGAATGCCGACGGTGGCACGAATCGTAACCGGTATCGCAGCGAGGAACTCGATGGGCTTATCGATGCGGCGGCGGGTACGGCAGATGCCGCCGAGCGCGAGGCGTTGTACGCCGAAATTCAGCAGTTTGTGGCCGATAATGCGATAATGGTGTTCTTTAATGACCCGTTCTTGCTCTATGGCTACGACAGTAACCTGAGTGGCGTGCTGTTCCTCGGTGGGGGTACGCTGCCGAACCTGTACGCGGCGAGCTTCGGGATGTAGCAAGCGCAAGGCAAGCATCATTCCAGCATTGATCGCGTTGCGACGGATCAACCCCTCCCCTAAATCCCCTCCCCGTAAACAGGAGAGGGGACCTTTACCACCTATGACGAAAATACCGTGGTGTCCATAAGGTATTATGCGTTGTGTGGTTGGTGGGAGATCGAGGCAAGCTGGAAATGTCTTATCTTCCGCGAAGATTATGGCGAAATATTTAGGACAGCGATTGTTGCAGGCAGTGCCAACGGTGCTGCTTGTTTCGGTTCTGGTGTTTTCTATGCTGCACCTGATACCGGGCGACCCGGCGGAAATTTTCGTTGGCGAGCGGCGCAGCGACCCCGAGATGATCGCGCGCATCCGTGCGGAAATGGGGTTGGATCGTCCTCTGTACGTGCAGTATGTTAGCTATATGGCGGGAGTTTTTCGGGGCGATTTCGGCGAGTCGTTGAATAACGGGCGGCCTGTGCTGGGTGAAATCCTCACGCGGTTGCCGCACACCCTCGAACTGACGATAGCCGCGCTGATTATCGGAACGGTGATGGGCATCGGGCTGGGGATGCTGGCGGCGTTGTATCACAACACGTTTGTCGATACGGCGGCGATGACCCTGGCGCTACTGGGCATTTCGATGCCGGTATACTGGTCGTCGCTCATGCTGATTATCCTGTTTAGTGTGCGGTTGCAGTGGTTCCCGCCGATCGGACAGGGCGGCTTCGATAGGCTGGTGATGCCAGCGGTAGCGCTCGGATTTTTATCCAGTGGGTCGCTTGCGCGGCTGGTTCGCAGCAGTATGCTAGAGGTGCTGGGGCAGGACTATGTGCTGACGGCACGCAGCAAGGGCCTCAGCGGAAACACCGTGATTATCCGCCATGCGTTGCGGAATGCCCTCATCCCTGTGGTGACGGTGCTGGGCCTGACGTTCGGCAGTTTGCTGGGCGGGGCCGTGCTGACGGAGACAATTTTCGCGCGGTTGGGGATTGGCCGCATGTACGTGAACGCCATTTTGAACAAGGACTTTACGCTTGTGCAGGGCACGACCCTGTTCATTGCGGTGACCTATGTACTTATCAACATTGCGATCGACCTGATCTATGTCGCTATCGACCCCCGCATCCGCTACGACTGACATTGCCAAACTCCAGCAGACACAACGCCGTGCGTGGCGGCTTTTTCTGCGGCGTGCGGTTGCCAGCCCCAATGTGATGATCGGCGGCACGTTGTTGCTGGTTTTCGTGGTGATGACGGTTGCCGCGCCGGTTTTCACCGAAGCGGACCCGGTGGCGATGTCGCCGCGCACGCGGTTGATGGCCCCCGGTGGGGCACACATTTTCGGTACCGATGATTTCGGACGGGACATCTTCACGCGGATATTGTACGGCGGGCGGCTATCGTTGCAGGTGGGCCTGGTGAGTGTGAGTATCGGCGCGATCGGCGGGACGCTGTTGGGTGTCGTTGCCGGTTATGCGGGCCGCTGGGTCGATGCGGTTATTATGCGCGGCATCGACGTGATGCTGGCGTTCCCTGGTATATTGCTCGCGCTGGTCATCGTGTCGATATTGGGGCGGAGCTTATTCAATGTGATGATCGCGGTGGGGATTTCGTCGTTGCCGCTTTTCGCGCGGACGGCACGCGGGACTACGTTGGCCGTTCGTGAGATGGATTATGTGCTGGCGGCGCGGGCGCTCGGCAGTAACCCGGCTGCCATCGTGTGGCGGCATGTTATCCCGAACATCCTTGCGCCGATCATCGTGCTGACGACGAACGGCGTCGCCGGGGCGATCATCGCGGGGGCGGCGCTGAGCTTCCTCGGGTTGGGCGCGCAACCGCCGGAGCCAGAGTGGGGCCTTATGTTGAGCCAGGGGCGCGAGTATCTGCGGTCGGCGTGGTGGATTACGACGTTCCCTGGTTTGGCGATTATGTTCACGGTGATGGCGATCAATTTGTTGGGGGATGGCCTCCGCGATTTGCTGGACCCTCGGCTGCGGACGTGAGATGGGATGGGGGATGCGGGCGTTGTTGGGCGAGGTTCACTTCGTGTCGCCTGCTTCTGGCTTACACATAACTTGTTGTCTTGCCGACATTTCAACCCCACCCTAAACCCCTGCCCCTCAGCCGTAAACGGAGAGGGGACTTTTACGGTTTGTGACGGTTCAAGATAGGTCGACAAGAAGTTAGGTGAAGTTCGGTATTGATGTGAGTGGGGGATGCGATGTTTGAGACGCTGAAGATGTTTTGTGATGTGCCTGCGCCGGGTGGGCGCGAGGAGCGCATCCACGGGTTGTTGACCGAGCGGTGGGCGCCGTATGTGGCGTCGACCGAGATAGACCGGGTGGGGAATTACATCGCGCGGGTGGGGGGAAGTGGTCCGCGTATGGTGCTGGTGGGGCACGGCGACGAAATTGGGTTTGCGGTGAAGTATATCTCGCCGGAAGGGTATGTGTACTTCACGACGGGGCAGCGCGAAGCCACAGGCAAGCCGACCCTGCGTGCGAGCTACTTCAACCCGATGGGGCAACCCGCGCTCGTCGTGGGGCGGATGGAACTCGTGCGCGGCGTCTTCGCGACGCTGACTGGCCATGTGATGACAACCGAACAGCGCGCAAAAACTGTGCTCGACTGGAATGATCTATTCATCGATTTATTTTTGGGCAGCGATGATGTGGTGCGGGCGGCGGGCGTCGAAATCGGTGACCGGGCGGTATGGGATGTGCCCGCACGGCGTTTTGGGGATTTCTTTAGCGGCAAGGCTATGGACAACCGCGTGGCGCTGACGATTTTCGAGAAACTGCTGGAACAAATCGATGTGAGTCGGCTGCAATACGAGTTGTTCGTCACAAGTACGGTACAGGAGGAACCGGGCCTGTACGGTGCTGAGTCGTTGAATCGGTCGATCGATGCGGATTATGCGATTGCGGTCGATGTAGGGTTGAGCGGGGACGTTCCCGGTGTGGACCCACGGGATGTTTCGACGGCGCTGGGGAAGGGGCCGATATTGGTGCATAAGGATTTCTACGGCTATAGCTTTACGCTGAACAATCAGATTCGGGATGTCGCGACAGCGAATGCGTTGCCACTGCAACATGCGGTGCACGGCATTTATGGCACAGACAGTGGGGCGTTGCTGCGAAATGGAGTCGCCGCGAGTGCCATCGGTGTGCCGACTCGGTATACGCATAGCCCGTTCGAGACGGTCCACGAGGGTGATATGAAGGCCACGGTCGATCTTTTACTCGCTTTGTTGTACACGGAGCCACCACAATGACATCGAAAAAGCCGCGCGTTCTTATCGTTACTTATTTTGAGCCAGAGCATATCGAGCGCATTCGGGCTGAGGTGCCGGGGGTGGAGGTGGTGTATCGCCCAGAGCTTCAGCCTGCGCGGCGCTTCCATGCGGATCATCGCACTGCGCCGGGGCGTGAGCACGATGCGGTGTGGCATCCACTGCTCGCGGAGGCCGATGTATTGCTCGATTTCGACGGCAACCGCCGTGAGGAATTGCCAGACCTCGCGCCGAACGTCAAGTGGGTGCAGGCGACGAGCGCGGGCATCGGCCAATTGGTGAAGCGCCTGAGCTACGATACGCGCACCGATTGGATTTTTACGACGGCGAGCGGCGTGCACGCGCGTCCGCTGGGCGAGTTTGCGCTGATGTCGATGCTGATGTTTGCAAAGGATTGGCCGTATTTGCAGCAGCACAGGCAGGCACACACCTTCGAGCGGTACGCCTCGGCGGAGTTGGCCGGGCGCACCTTGAGCATCATCGGGCTAGGGCGGATTGGCCGCGAAACTGCGCGCTTGGCAAAAGCCTTCGATATGCGCGTGATCGGCTCGCGGCGGGATGTGTTTCAGGCGGTGGACCACGTCGATGCGCTGTACAAGCCCGATGACCTGAAATCATTGCTCACGGATGCCGATTACGTCGTGTTGGCAACCCCGCACACGCCGGAGACCGAAAATCTCATCGATGCCGAGGCGCTGGCGATGTTGCCGGAGCGCGCGGTGCTCATCAATGTGGCGCGCGGGGCCGTCGTCGATGAACCGGCGCTCATCGAGGCGCTACAAGCGGGGCGGTTGCGCGGTGCGGCGCTGGATGTATTCGCGACGGAGCCGTTGCCGCCGGAGAGCCCGTTGTGGGATATGCCGAATGTGATCATCAGCCCGCACAGCGCGAGCACCGCAGACACCGAAAACGCCAAAATCACGGATATCTTCATCGATAACCTGAAGCGATGGCTTGCGGGTGAGCCGATGCGCAATGTGCTCGACACGGAGAAGCTGTACTGAGTCCGTTGGTTTGTGCAGTACAATTGCAGAACGCGTAACGGAGATACGATGATGACTATCGATGAAATTTTCGAGCAAGCCAGGGCACCCGACCTACATGAGCGGATGGAACTAACGAAACGGTTGATCGATACGTTTGGGGAGCAGTACGCTGTTTCCGAGTTAGGTGATTCCGAAGAACACTGGGGGCGGTCGTTGAATTATCTACTGGATGAAGTTGGACCAATCGAGTTGAAGTACCCCGAGATCGACGACCCGGTTGAATGGGTCAAGCACCTCAGGGCAGAAAGTCGGCGCCGCAGGCTTGGTCACCTGGACGCGTTGGAGGACGAGGAAGACGCCTCGTGACCGTCGGACTTGTCGATACAACGGTGATTTTGCATTACTTTCGCAAATATTCGAACGCACGGTCCTGGGTCGATACGCAATCACAACAGCTTTCGGTTACGTCGATCACATGGCTTGAGGTGATGGAGGGCGCTACCAGCAGGGCTAACCAGACCGAATCTCGGCGAATTTTGAATAGGTTCGAGGCCGTCTATGTGAAGCCCACAGATCAACAGTGGGCGATGCGACAGCTTGAGACGTAGCAGTTTAGCCACCATATCGGCATGAATGACTGTTTGATCGCTGCGGTGGCGCACCGCCTACAGGTGCCGCAGTACACCCACAACCTAACCTCAAGGATATGACGCCGATGATCGGGACACTGGCGGTAAAACCGTATTCGTAGTGCGGCCAAGGCGACGCTCACCACCTGTATCACATAACACCTGCTTAATCGGGACGCGGTAGGGTATGCGCTTGTGATGCAACCGAAACCGTAACTGAAAGCAAAACCCGCTTGATATCCAGACTTTCATCGGCGCGACCGCATGTGCTCTTCCCACAGTTGTTCTTCGTCATTTTTATGGGGGGGATGATGCGGGGCTACAGCGCACCATACTTCAACCTGTTTTTGGGCGATTTAGGCTACTCGGGGACGTTTATCGGCACGGTGTTGAGCGTGTCGGCGCTGGTGGAGTTGTTCTTGATACCGTTGTTTAGCCGGGTTGCGGACCGCAGGAATTCGCACCGGCGGATGTACCGCTGGCTGATGCTGGGCTATGTGGGCGCGTGCATGGCGATGCTGGTCTTCCCGACGGTGGTTGTGCTGGTGGCGGGAATGCTGATCGTGAATGTGAATTTGCGCAGCACGTTCGTGTTCGCGATGCAGCTTGGCTTTACGAAAATGGAACAGACCGGGAAAGAACTCGCCGGATGGCTGCGGTCGATGTCGGCGGGCGGGTTTATGGTCTCGAATGCGACGGCGGGTGGCATCCTTGCGCTGCGCTACCCGTACGCGTGGATGTTCAGCCTGGCGAGTGTGGCCGGGATGGTGGCGGTGGCTTTTTCGAACGCGTTGCCGCAGAACACGACCGATAAGCCAAACGTTAGCGGGAAGTCGGTGCCGATAATGCGCAACCGTCGGCTGTTGATTTTGCTGGCGAGTCAGTTTTTCATCACGATGGGTGTGCGCAACATGCTGTCCTTCTGGCTGTTGCACTTCCAGAACAATGTGGGAGTACGCACCGAGACGTTGTCGCTCATCGTGACGTTCGCGGCGATCTTCGAGATTCCGTGGTTCCTATTCCTCGACCGGTGGATACAGCGCGGCCACGCGGCGGTGATGTACCTGAGTGGGGCGTTGCTGCTGGGGGTGTACGGCATGTTTATCGCGGAAATTTCGAGCATGTGGTTGCTGTTCGCGCTGTTGATTCCGCGCGGGGTGGGTTTCGCGATGTGGAACTTATCGATACTGGTATTGGTGAACAAAATCAGCCACCCGAGCAACGTGTCGACGAATCAGGCATTGGGGCAGATTACGATACCGAGCATAGCGGGGTTGGTGAGTGGCGCGCCGATGGGGTACATCTACGATCACTTTTCGCCGTATGTGTTTTTCGGGGTGTTGCTGGGCGTGAGTGCGGTCGGTTCGACGATTATGTTGGTGAATTTGCGGCAGTTCAGGGTGTGAGTGGGCAGCAGTTTGTTTTTGGCTGGTGGTGATCGAGTTGCTATGGGGTAGGTGAGGCTAAAGGCGGCGTGGGGGTAGGAGCGTGTGTGGGGTTCAGGCGGGGCGGTATGCAGAAGATATTCTGGCGGGTGTCGCGCATGGCGAACACGGCATCGGTGCTGAGGATGAGCGTTTCGTTGGACCCTGGCACATAGACCAGCCAACCGTCGCTGAGCTCTGCGAGAATGCAAACCGGCACCGATTCCTGCGGGTGGGCGGTAGATGTGGGGATGCGCAGGCGTGAGAGCGCTTCAGCGTCGGTGAACAAGATGTTGACTTCGGCAGGGGAGCCGCCACCGAGATAGAACGGGATGAGATGGTAGCCGAATACGCCGAATGCAAAGCTCAACAGTAGAATGCTTATCAGAAATGCGATGTAGCTGATGAGGTTGGGCCTGCTGAGAAAGACCCGTGGCCTGCGGCGGCGCGAGAGGCGCGGCGCAATGCCGTGCAGGAAAACGAACGCTAATCCGTAGCTGCACACATACAAGACAATGATCTGTACCATAATAGCCGTGCTGTAGACGAAAGCGCGTGGGCCTGCGATGTAAATGAGCGTGCCGGATGCAACGGCGCTGGTGAGGGCCGCCCCACCGAGTACGCCGAGGAGCGCGCCTATCGTGAGGCCGATTCGCCATCGGCGGCGGGTGTAGCCACGAACAACCCCGTATCGCCACAGCAGTGTGAGAACCCCTACTGCCAGCGAATTGAGAATATATGCACCGGCTATCGAGATTGCGTACCAGCCGATGAGTGCGATTCCGGCGGACAGGTATTGCTCGCGGTGGATATCGAAAGTGGTGATGGAGGTGTACTGGTTGAGGAAGATGTGCACCACGACAAACCCGGCGAGCGCAATGGGTGTACCGAGCGCCACAGCAAGGCTGAGCAGGTCGCGTAGGTTGAGGTCGGGTGATTGTTGATCGGCCATAATGCTATTATAGCCGGAAACCGGTATGTAGCGGGCGAACACGTGCGTTTACCCGCTACGATGCCCGGGTTAGCTAACTGATGCGACGATTTGACCATCCTTCAGGAAGGGTTCGGCCCAGCGCCAGTTTTCGCCATTGGGACTGAGGAGCGGCTCGGCGGAGTACTGGGCGAGGAAGATACGGCGCATTTTGTCCGTGGTGTTGGCTCCACTACGATGCAGCACCGTGCTCCAGAAGCACGCGATGCTACCCGCAGGCAAAATTACCGGGACGCCGGGATCATCGCCGGTGTAGCCGACGCGGTCGTTGGTTTCGGGGTCTTTGGTGTGTTCGATGCGCTCGCGCGTGCCGGATTTCGAAAATGGGAGCAGATAGACGGTGCCGTTCTCCTCGGTTACATCGTCGAGGGTGCACCAGCAGGTGAGGTAGGGCCGGTGGGGAAAATCGATGTAGCCGGAATCCTGGTGCCATGAGAACTTCATGCCGACTTCGGCCATTTTGATGACGTATTGCTCCAGAAACAGGTAAGCCTCGTCGCCGAGGGTGGCACGACACACGGCGGCCATCGTCTCGCTGAACAGGAACGCCGGCAGGCGCTCGCTCTCTTTGTACTTCATCGCGATAAAGTAGCGTTTGTCGCGGTGGTTGAGGCCCATCACATCGACGCCTGCCTCGTGCATTTCCTTGTTGATGATGGCGATGTAGCGGGCGCTCTCGTCGCGGAGCAGTTGTAGCAGGTGCGGTGGGATGATGTTCGGCAGCAGCATGTAGCCCTCGGTTTGGAACTGCTCGATTTGGTCCTGTGGAATGGTGGTGGATGTGGTCATTAGTTTGGCCGCAATAGATACGTTGTTCACTACGTGTATCTTACAGCAAATCCGGCTATAGATGCTGTTGGCGAACCGTTTTCACAGCCCTTTGGCCATCATCCCCCGGCCTCTTCGCCTGAACGCTGCGCTGGGAGAAGAGGAGAAAACTGCGCTTTGCAGTCCCTCTCGTAGCCGCAAAGCGGCGGGGGAATTGGCGCAGTCGTCAGGAAAGTACCCGACGACTGCGGGTTATGTTGCGGGTCTGGGCGATTGGCTCAGGGAGCGGAGACGGGGTCGGTGCGCACGTAGTGCGCGAGGTTGTCGAGTTCGGCCCGGAACATGTGCGCCATCACCGGCGGTGCGGTCAACCGCTCGATGAGACCCATGATCCCCTTGTTCGGTGGGAGTTCCGCGTCGATCGTCACGCGGGTGCGGCCATCCGATTGCGGTTCCAGGCGAAAACGCGACCACTGGCCGGTATGGATGTCGGCTTCCTGAATGACGCGGCCCGGAACGGGTTCCGACACGCGTTGATGATACGTGCGACGTTGGCCGAAGGCCTGCGTTTTGGTGATGACTTCGGTGCCTGTACCGATACCGCCTTTCACGACAGTCATCGATTGGAAGAACGGCTTCGGCAGGATGGCCGCATGGCCGTGGTGGTAATCGGCGATGACAGCGTAGATCGTTTCGGCAGGGGCATCGATGATCTTGCTGGCGCTTGCTTTAATCATGTCGGTTTCCCTTCGCTCACATTGGCATGCTTCGTGTTATGCTCAGGGTATATCTGCTGGAAAAGTGCTGTAAAACTGTTCACTAATCAACATATGTCGGAAAAAGTACGCCGCGCGCTGATGCAGGCCGGGCTAGATGTCATTTTGGAACGTGGATATGACAAGACGACGGTGGCAGACGTTGTGCGGCGTGCCGACTATGGGCGGAGTACGTTCTACCTGTATTTTGCGAATAAAGAAGCCCTTGCGTGGGCTATCATGAAACACGAGACGGAGGTGTTCGACGCACGGGTACGGGTGCGGGTCGATGGGATGACATCGCCGGAGCGGGATTGGCAGGCCTATGTGATGATGTTCGAAGAGGTGGACCGATTGCGTCCGTTGTATCTGGCGTTGGATGGCAAGCATGCGCACAACCTCCGCGCGATACAAAAGCGGTATTTGATCGAGTTGTTT